>CAMYXL010000028.1 GCA_947303255.1 uncultured Clostridia bacterium
TATACTTTTTGTCTGCAGCATAATTAAAAGAAGGAGCCTTACAGCCGAGAAAATGTTTGACGGTGTGGGCGGACATTCCGTGCGTTCAGCCGGAACCGAGAACAACTCCAGGGTCAAAGTAACACCCGGCATGATCGGTTGGGCTGACCTCATCTTTTGCTTTGAGAAAAAGCACCTGCGCCGCCTCAAAGAAAAATACTCAGACGAACTATCCGGCAAAAAAGTAATAACCCTCTACATCCAAGACGACTATTCCTATATGGATAAGGAACTGCAGGAGATACTGAAGAGTTATTATGATGAATACGTTGATGTGAATTGACATAGTTATGTTTTGAATATGATAAAAATATCATTGTTCATAATAGAATATTATTTTTCCAAAAAATAAAATAATATAAAGAAATTTTAACTTTCATACGAATGCAAAAGCAAGAAAGGAAACAATTATGGATAGACTGAATATTTTTAATCCGTATACTAGAAAGAACTTGTGGCATGAAGACGTACTTACTAGAAATTTTCTTATACTAGTCAATAATGTACCTAGTGTGCAGATTGCTTTTTTTGAAATGATTCGAGGAAAGTTAAAAACTATGGAACTTGAATCAATAGCCCAAGGTAAATTGTCTGTTTCAGAGGTTCGCACACAAGTCAATAGTGGGAATTATCTGAGAGATAAACGGGAGCATAATATAGTCTCTGTTATTATTTCAGATGACGAATTTGAAAAAGAGCATGAAGTCCGAGAAAGCAGTCGAGATGGCAGATATGATGGGGTAATAATTTGTGATCCGTCATGGATATTCATTATTGAGAATAAACCATCTGCTACTAATATATGGGAAGAACAGACTAACATCCCTGAAGAGGATGTAGAAGGGAATAACCTAGTTCAAGAGTTGTGTCGCTTATCGTGGAGAGAGGTTATTGAACTCTTGAGGCTGATAATTCAAAATGATATTGCTAGTAAACTGGAAAAGATTATTATTGATGATTTTCTTGAGTATGTGAATGATAATTATGATTGGCTTAATCCATATAACGAATTTGGATTGTGTAAAGAGAACAAATGGCTTTTAGATAAGCGTTGTGATGATATTCTGAAAAAATGTTTTAAGGATAAGGAAATAAATAGACATCCTGGTTGGAAAAACTATGTGGACACATCATCTGAAGATGCGGCTGTTCATCAATTGGCTTTAGATTATGATTCGAATTCTAGGAAAATAATCCTTTGGATGTATGTTGGAGAGAAAATTGATAGTGCGAGGTTTTTCTATAAAAACGTTGATATAGAATTGGCTCAAGAGATTAGCAAAGATAGTAGGTATTTGTTTGTTCCTAATTTTCATTTTGCTTATAGGGGTACACCGTTAGTTTGGTTTTCGACGACAAAAATGGATGTATTTCAATATATGCAATTTTGGAAAAATGAAAATCTAAAACAAATTAAGAAAGATGAATTTGAAGAATATTATTGTAAGTTGGTTGAGTATAAAGTAATAGATGCAAATGATGAAACAGTTAGGAATAAAATAACTTTAAAAAATTATCCGGATTTCAATTTAAGACCTGGTGTTCTTTTGGGATATGAATGGCCGATTGAGGAGGCTATTAAGCTGGACAATGAGGGTCGATTTGCTGAGGATTGTATGGACAAGATTAGGACTATTCGGTCCGTTTACCTAAAGTAATGAAGTCTTATTTTACCTATATTTCATATGCCACATATTCAAGTAGCGTAATCTGAGATGTATTGTGTCCCCAAAAAGCCACGCATGATTTTATAGAATCCTCTCTAAGAAAAAATGTGTGGCTGGGGGGCGATATCATGTTTCAACTTATGAAAATCGAGAGGACATTGCATAAGTGTCCTGAGATTGATTTCGATGAAGAACAATGGCCGCTGATATCTGATGACAAATTTCGCGTTATTGAGGAGAAATGTCGCGGACGCTACAGAGATGAGGTATACATCTTTCCGTTTTTTCGAGAGAAGGAAGACGGAACGAAGTTTATTGATCTGTATTTTTGGTGCCGGAAAAACAAATATCAAACGTACCAGCGTTTTATCATCTGTGAAGGGTACAGATTAACGTCAAATAAGGAGCGGAGATTTATAGAGTTTACGCGGAACAGACATTTGGAATTTGATTTATTCGAAAAGTTTTGTGGCAAGGTTACGGAAGAGTTTCCGTCTTGGCATTTCTGTTACTATTCGTACCTAAGGATTGGAGAAGCTTTGGAACATATATATTATGCAAGTCACAGATCAGGGGCTAAGGAAGTTCTTTATAAAGCTGATCTTGGAGAAATTGCATGGAATCTGCATCAGATTCCTTCGGCTAACCTTGCAGGAACAAAACCACAAACAATCATTGCACATGACCTGTCTTTGAAGCTGCTTCATGTTTTGAATAGTTCGGATTCAGTGAGCGTTCTTTTTGATGAAGAGAGGACCATATACAGCAAAAAAGTCTTTTCAAGATTCAGCGGACTCATGGGTGAGAGATTGCCTAATGTAGCTCAATGGGAGTATCTTTGTGCAATATACAATGATGACGGGGAATATGGTTATAGATTTAATAGATCGATATATGACAGTTTATCCAGAGTAGGATATGTGCTTGACATAGAGGAGTATATGGAATTTTACCAATTGAAGAATGAATTGAAGGATATCATGGATTTTCCAGTGCATAACAAGAAACATATGAAATATGACATTGAAATAATGCGAAGCATAAAGTTGTTTAGAGATTCGAAATATCGATTCCTTTGTCATTATGAGGAAAGACAGCAAAGATATGAGTATGAGGGAGAAAAGTATACGATCATTATGCCGAAAGATGCAATTGATATTGAAAAAGAAGCATATCGTCAGAGCAATTGTCTGGACAGATATGTACATCGAGTTCTTAAAGGAGAAACTGATGTGCTTTTTCTTCGTAGGAAAGATGATATCAGCAGATCATATGTGACTATGGAGATAAGAAATAACATGATTGTGCAGGTAAAAGGAAGATTTAATGTTGTTCCAAGTGACGAGGTGCTTGATTTTCTTGAAGAATATTCAGAGGCGAAAGGCATCAAATATGATCGTCAGGGTTTGTCTATTAATCACTTCTACAATGAATTCCCGGAAGGCTTGTTTTAATGTGCTGGATTTGGTACATCACTTCGGAAATGAGAATTATGCCGTTTTTTGATGGTACATTGTCCCATTTTTAGCTCGTGACCATTAGTACATTTATAGCAAAGTTCTATTTGGGAGACGTTGCTATGAATGATAAGCAGATTCGTGATATCTTAGTTGCTTTTCTGAAAGTTCATTATTCTGAGATGAGGATCTATCATGAGAAGAGCATCGGCGGTGCTACTTGCGATCTCATGATGGTTACTCCCAAGTGTCTGATGGGTTTTGAGATCAAGAGTGATTTGGATAATTATCAGAGATTGGATTCACAGGTCAAGAATTATGAGAGATTCTTCACATATAATTATATAGTTGTCGGTACCACCCATGCAGGGTCGATCCAGCAGAGAGTTCCTGATACGTGGGGAATCCTTGTTGTGGACCATGATTCGATCAAGGTTATGAGACAGGCTCAGTATAATGATAAACGTTCTCCAGTCTCTCAATTGTCGATACTTTGGAAGCTGGAACTGAAGAATATACTGAACTATTTTCATCTTCCGATGTATGCTCTCAGAGATAAGAATTACATCGTAACCAGATTGGTGGAAAATGTCCCGGCTGACCAGCTTAGCAGACAAACCGCCTATGAACTTCTCAACAGAGACTATTCAATCTACGATGCCGAGGATTATACAGAGTATTACAGGGTGGAGAACCCGAAGGTCGAGATCGAGCATCTCATGGAACTTGTTGATAATGCTTCCGAGATGAACATGGAAGAGATGACTTTGGATCAGTGGATCGATGTCTATCGTAAGGCCAAGGAGATACGTCAGAAGAAGGCTGAGGCTGAGGAAGCGATAGCCAGGAAACGCGAATCCCACGCGATCAAATACACAGATATCGAGGTTGCTCCCGGAGTTCCATGGGTTGATAAGGTGATTATCAGAGAGTTCATTTTCCACCTTTCCGGAAATCAATATTCTGCATATGTGAATTATGAGCCTGTTACGAGCAATTGGTTCATCGTGAACAAGAGAGAGGGAGATCGTATTCCTGAGTTCGTAACTACATACGGACTTAGGGATTACAATGCTCTTTTTATTCTTGAGTGTCTGTTAAATCTTCGTGATATAAAAAGATATGATAGCAAGAACAGGTATGATGAGAAGTCGACACTGGCTGCGATCGAGAAGCAGGAGATCATCCTTCAGGAATTCAAGGATTGGGTATGGCAGGATGAGGACAGGATCTGGATGATCGAGGAAGCTTATAATACCTTGTTCGGTGATCTCAAGAAAGAGAGATATGACGGAAGTAAGCTGGAATTCAAGGATTTGAAATCGGACATCAAGTTGTTTGACTATCAGAAAGATGCGATCCAGAGGATCATAACTGAGAAGAATACTTTGCTGGCATTTGATGTGGGCGCCGGAAAGACCTACATCATGATCGCTGCTGCCATGTACATGCGCCAGCATGGTATGTCACGTAAGAATATGTTTGTGGTTCCGAACAGCATTGTCGGTCAGTGGGAGAAACTTTTCACTGATCTTTACCCGATGGCTAAACTTCTGGTCGTCGAGCCAAGAAGTTTCAAGGCTCCTGTCAGGGAGAAGACCTTGAGGAATATGAGGGAAGGCGACTATGACGGTATAATCATCGCCTATTCTTGTTTTGACATGATCCCGCTTTCGGCTCACGTAATAGCTGATATGTTGGATATGAATATCAGAAGGCTCAACGATGCAATAAGAGATCTTCGTATCGATTACGAGACCGGTTCCAGAGCTGCACTCGATAGACAGAAAAGAAATGTTGTTAAGATGACCCAGCAGTTCCTTGACAGCATGGATTACAAAACGATGGATATCACTTTCGATGAGCTAGAGATCAATACACTATTTGTCGACGAAGCTCATAACTATAAGAATATACACATTGATACTCACATGTCTGATATACGCGGCATCAATACCAAGGGCTCTTCCAAATGTCAGGGTCTCCTTCACAAGGTCAGATGCGTCCAAAGTCAGAATAACGGCAGGGGTGTTGTTTTTGCCACAGGTACACCGCTCTGCAATTCGATCTCCGATGCCTATACTATGCAGATCTATCTTCAGTATGATGACCTTGTTGACCGTCACCTGGATGTTTTCGATAACTGGGTAAAGACCTTTGCCAAGCCTGAACGTGTGGCAGAGATCGATGTTGATACCAAGAACTACCGCATAGTCACGCGCTTTGCGAAATTCTTCAACCTGCCTGAATTATCTCTCCTTTTCTCGAAAATAGCCGTCTTCTACGCCATGGACAACTCTGACGAGATCCCTGATTTCGAAGGCTATACAGACTGTGTCATAGAAAAGAACCAAGCCCTGAAAAAGTATATGCTCGAACTGGCATCCAGGACTGATGCCATAAGAGCGAAGGAAGTGGACAGGACTGAGGACAACATGCTCAAAGTCAGCACTGACGGCCGTAAAGCGGCGCTTGATCTTCGCCTGGTTGGTGAAGAACAACCTGCGAAGACTTCCAAGGTTACTCACTGTGTAGAGAATGTCTGGAGGATCTATCAGAAATATCCGGGATGTTCTCAACTGATCTTCTGCGATTATTCCACTCCGAAAGCAGACGATTTCAACGTTTATAAGGAACTGATGGAAGGTCTTGTCGATAAGGGTATGAGGCCTGAGGAGATCGCTTTCATCCATAGTTACAGGACTGAGGAACGTAAAGTCCAGCTGTTCAGCAACGTTAACACCGGCAAGGTCAGAGTCCTCATAGGCTCCACCTTCAAACTCGGCATCGGATCCAATGTTCAGACCGTCCTTAAAGCCATCCATCACCTTGACGTTCCGTGGCGTCCCGCTGATATGGTCCAGCGAGAAGGAAGAATCCTCAGGCGCGGCAACACAAATGATGATGTGCTCATTTACCGCTACATTTGTGAAGGTAGTTTCGACGCATACTCATGGCAGATCCTGGAGACCAAGCAACGCTTCATATCACAGTTCCTTGAAGGTTCCGCATATCAAAGGTCTTCTGAAGATCTCGAAAACAGTGTCCTCTCATATGCCGAGGTTAAAGCTCTTGCTTTGTCTAACGAGAACATGAAGAAACTTGCCGAGAAAGAGAATGAATTGGCAGGCGTAAAGATCCTGAGCATCAAGTATGTTGACTCTATCCAGGGCTTCAAAGAAGACATCATTAAACTCCGCGAATCGATCAAGACCCTTACCAGACAGATCGACGGAGTTCGTGCTTTCTTGCTTGAGTTGGAAACAAAGACAACCGACGACTTTAAGCAACTTCGCATTCACATACAAAATATGCTACAGGTTGCTGATCTGAATGCGCCAAACTTGAAAATAGGTGATGTATGGGGATTTGAGTTGTATACACCTGAGACTCAGTTTATGAAGCCGACCTTGTTACTGAAGCGTAATGGTGCAGTCTTCTATGTCGAGATCGGTGATTCGTTATCCGGTAATGCTTTGAGGATCGCGAACTTCATAAAGCGTCTTGGAGATCATATATCAGACCTTAAACAGAAGCGTACCGAGCATGAAGACAGGATCACATCCATCGAACGTGAGATAGCAAGAGATAATCCGTATCTTATGAGAATCAAGCAGTTGGAATTGGAAGTTGATATGTTAAGAAGATTAGTTAATGAAGCAGAATTCGAAAATGATTTTTGGCAGGAGGAAAAGCAGAAAGACAATAAGGAAAAGGAAGTGATCAATCCTGAATACAAAGAGTATTCGTACTTCAGGAGTTGTCTTGATTTTGATGATGTGAAGATCAGATATCACGAGTTGATGAAAGCAAATCATCCTGATGTTTCAGATGATAAAGAAGAAATAGCCAAAGAGATAAACAGACAATACGAGGTAATCAAGAGGAAACAAGCTTAAACGGATTAAGATGATTCTGGTTTTTACTGTTTTGCGACTCGCAGGCAAATAAGCGGATTATCGGGAATATGAATTGAGTCTCTTTGTCCTTTGTTTTTTACGATAACCCGCTTGGTGGTAATTATTTGCCTGTGGTGGAGGTTAAGCTGTTTTATGAAGAAATCTATTTGTTGTTCCTAATTATGCCGGATATTACAATGCCTTCTTCCGTCTGATCAGAAGGTATGCTGTCGTTTGCATATCCCTGGGTGATTATCTGATGATATGCCCTCATAGCTAGATCGAGTTCGATTTCATTTTTGACAAATTTGCTGACGGTGATAAGTGTTCGCTGTGAACCAGTCAGTTCTTTTTTGTAGTATTCGAGATCCATGAGACCATCTGTTACCTCATGGTATATGCTTCCGTCTTCATTAACAAAATAACCGCAAGCTGTTATATCTGAATTATCGCCGTTTTCTCTGATAGAAGTTATGACCCTTTGGTTTGCTGCTCCTTCCAAAGATACATATGTAATAACAAACGGACCAATACAGTAACCTCTACAATTTGCCTTGTTCGGATCCCATACGATATCGCCTTTCTTGAATGGTGTAGGAAAATCAAACCATAGTCTGTCGAAAACGCCAAAGAATATCGACTTTTCGCCCTCGTTATCGATATTGGGTTGTATTTCTACTACTTCAAGTTGAGGATTAAGAATCATATAGTTTGAGTATAAATCGCTTTGGAGATCATCTAACTTTATCTTTGAACACAGTATTCTGGTACGGTCAGGATCTTCATCTTTGAATAAATCATAAATTGACTCGAAAGAGGTTGTAATCTGATCAAGCCTATCGTAATTATCAATAAAGGTGTAGACGTATCTTTCATTTTTTGTGTCAACATTTTTACGGAAGTCAGCTATGTGTTTATCTTCCAGTTCCATGTATTTTCGAAGAAAGGCATGGAGACTTTCCTGCGGTTCCATTAAGTCTCTCTTTTCTATCCTGCAGTCGGGCATTGTTGCAATAAGCTCATTCCAGGCCTCGTGCTTTTCATTGATAGTCAGTGATTTGCACTGATAGATGAGCCATGCGGTTTCCAGAGAATTGAAGGTGTACCCGGTACTTCTCAAATACTCTCTGATATCCTTTGAATTTATGAAACAATATATATCCATGTTTTTGTCCTCGATTATATGCGGATTAGATTGTTCATCTGACCTTATGATACATAGATATATGTCCGCAAAAAGTCGCATTGACCGAATGATACTTGGTTTTAGGAAAGATAGTTGATTCATGTACTGAAAACGATACATTATCATGTGTAGAATTCATAAAGTAATTTATTCGAGATGATAAGTGTATTTGTTGATCGGAGACAGTAGACTATGAGTATTGAATATTTGGATGAGGAACGTAACCCGAGTTTCTATGATGATCCGTTCTTCATTTTGCCTAGGAGTTTACCTAATGATGAAAAGGAAGAAATCAGTATGAATAAAGAGGAAGAGTCATTTAAGAATGATGAATACACACATTATGAGACATTTACTGACGATGAAGTTGTCGAGGCAGCGAAAAAGCTGATGAATGAATTTGATAAAGCATTTAAGGAGCTTGCCAAATGATCGGACTTAGTAAAGAACAAATCTTGTTGCTTCATAACATGATATATGAGCGCTATGGTGGCGATGTCGGTGTTCTTAATGAAGGTATGCTTGATTCAGCTCTTCAGACTCCGTTTCAGACTTTTGGAGGAGAAGAGTTGATCCCTGATACCAAGGATAAGATCGTCCGTCTGACATTCGGACTTATCAAGAATCATGCTTTTCGTGATGGAAACAAACGCATCGGGGCGCTTGTTCTTCTAACGCTGCTTGACCTCAATGGATATCATGTGAAGGCGACCAACTCTGAGTTTGCGGACATTGTTATGGGAATAGCTGCCAGTGAGAAAGACGAAGGAGATTTGCTGAATTGGGTGGAGGATCACCTGTCCAGATAACATTTGTAGTGATTTGAACCGTCAACCATTAAATTAACTTCAACGATACCATTTTCTTCGTTTAGTCCGAATATCTCCACGAGAAGAGAAACTAATTCCTCACAGCATATATTCGGATTTGCGTATATAACAGCTTTTCCGCGTTTGATCTCAATTCTTCCTCGCGGATAGTAGTTGTATGGTTTGTTGTGAGTGATCTTAACAGGTAGAGTCTCCCAGAGAAGCCGGTGATTGTAATTATCTACATTCTTGGAATTGAGATCCAACTTCTCAGGCTCGATCACTTCTCCCATAGGAGTAACTGGAATGCAGAAAATCAGTTGCTCCGCATTCCAATCTTCATTATCTGTTATCCAAAATATACCTTTAAATAATTCAGTCATCTTTACCGTCTTTTTCCAAAAGTTTGTCAGCCTTCTCAAATATCTCGGAAGCAGGATACTCCGGCATAATTGTTTCCTCAATATAATTCCCACCAGAATTCGCAGGCCTTTCTATATGAGTTTCCTTTGTGATGTTGAAAACATTTTAAACCGCTGCGTCTGACTTTGCGGTTGCAGATCTTTTTCAACCATATTCTGTAGCTGGCATTTCTATACCAAATGTGTTTTCTAATATGACCTCTGTATTCATTTCTCTGACGATAAATGCGTTCGCCTCTTTTGTTCTTGGCACGTTCGTGTTCCTCGATAATCGTTGCTTCTATATCGATCTCAGGTTCGTCAAAGCCAAACATAATCCTTTCTATCTCCTTTTTAATTCATTTATACGTATTTATGAGTGTCGAAAACGGTACGCATCTCGAGCACTTCTGAACATGTGGCGAAAAGAGGACGCTTTGTTCTGTATTATTGGCGCAAAATCAGATTGAGACTTTAGAAAAATAGGTGTTGTCAGTATGTCAGATGGTTCAATTCTCGAGAATCTTAATAACAAGCAGTCAGAAGCTGTTCAGGCAACTGAAGGATATGTCCGTGTCATAGCGGGAGCAGGCAGTGGCAAGACCAAACTTCTGGTCAGCAGATATGCTTATCTTGTAAAGGATTACGGTATCGATTCAGCGAATATCTTGTGCGTGACTTTTACAAATAAAGCTGCAGCTGAGATGAAGCGAAGGATAAGAAATCTCATCGGTGATGAGTATGACACTAGTCTTATATGTACGTACCACGGTTTTTGTAACAGGCTTCTTAGGGAAGATACTGATAAATTGTTCCTCAACAAGCAATTTCAGATAATAGATATCTATCAGCAGAAGACAATGCTTTCGGAGATATACCAGAAGTATGAGTTGAAGTTGGATTACGGAAGTTTTGAGAAGACTCTTCGCAGTATATCTACATACAAACATGAGAAACCGTACGTTGATAAGATATGTGATCCGGAGGCATGTCAGATATTGGCTAAGATCGAGAATCAGGATGATCAGATTCTGGAAGATTATCTTCAGAGACAGAAGGCAACCTATTCACTTGATTTTGATGATCTGATATTCTTCGCTCTAAGGATGCTTGAGAAGTTTGAGGATGTCTGTGAGAAGTGGCAGTCGCGTTTGAATTACATCATGGTCGATGAGTTTCAGGATAGTTCTTCTGTTGAGATGAGACTTATTGAAGTGCTTTCGAACAGATACAAGAATCTGATGATCGTTGGCGATCCTGATCAGAACATCTACGAATGGCGTGGTTCCGATGTAAAATTACTGGTGGATTTCGATAAGGATCATGAGCCGACCGATACCATTATCCTAAACCAGAATTACAGGTCGACACCTGAGATCTTGAAGTGCGCCAATACCCTTATAGAGAAGAATAAACTGAGACTTAAGAAAGATCTTTTTACCAATAGTCCAAATGGAGCGGAAGTAATCCACTATCATTCCAAGAACGATGCGGAAGAGATGGATAGAATTGTCAACAGTATCAAGGTGCTTATGGAGAAGGAGGGCCTTAAGTATTCAGATTTCGCTATTCTTTACCGCTCGGGTTTCTTATCCAGAGTCGCTGAGAAAAAACTCGTCGAGAAGAATATCCCTTATGAGATATATGGCGGCGTGAAGTTTTATCAGAGGATGGAGATCCTCGATATTCTCGCGTATCTTAAATTGCTCGCTTTCGATGACGACATATCGTTCAAGCGTATAGTCAATGTTCCCCGGAGAAAGTTCGGCAGGAGCAAGCTTCAGGCGCTGGAGAGTATGATGAATAACCACTCGGGGCCTGACTATCAGATATCGCTGGATGACTACGGTTCGCTTGTGACAACTGAAGACGATAATTCCATGTACAAGACCCTTAAGCGTAACCTCGGCGACAGGCGTTTCGCTGACAGTAACGTTGGTCAGCTGATCCGGGTGATCGATGACATTAGGATAAGGCTTCCTAATATGAGAATATCCGAGATCGTTAACGAGATAACATCCGCATCTGGCTACGAGGAGTACATAAGAAGCCTGGGCGATGAGGAACGCCTGAACAATCTGTCGGAGTTCAAGCGCATCGCCAACGAGTTCGAGCGTGATTACGGCGAGGACCTGACCTTGCCTGAGTTTCTACAGCAGATAGCCATCATGTCCAACGAGTACGACGACAGGTCCGAAGACACCGTCAAGCTCATGACCATCCACGCCTCCAAAGGCCTCGAGTTCCCGGTCGTATACATCCTTGGATTATCCGAAGGCATATTTCCTTCTTCGAAAACAATAGAAGAGCGCAAACTCCTCGGCATGGAAGAAGAAAGACGACTTTGCTACGTCGCCATCACCCGTGCCGAAAAACACTTGTTTCTGATGGACTCGGAAGGCCAATCGCCTAGCGGCTCCAAGAAACTGTACTCGCGTTTCCTGGATGAGATCGGTACCAAAAACTACCTAAGGATCGGAGAGATCTCAGATGACATAAAAAGAGAAACGCTCGAATACCGAGCCAAACTCAACCGCGAACTCTATATAACTGATGGCGGTAAGTCATCCGGAGATGTGGTAGAACATCATGTTTTCGGAAGGGGAAAAGTACTGGAGATAGATTCGAATCGAGGTTCATACATTGTCAAATTCGACAAGTTGGATCAGCCGAGGGCGATAAGCCAATCCTACTTTAAACAGGAGCATAAACCATTGAAACTTCCTGAAGAAAAGGCAGATACCGAATGGATACCAATGCCGGAAGAAGAGATCGAGGAGGTCATCGAGGAAGAAGAGAACATTGATGAGGATGATTATGAAGATGAGGAAGAGGCAATCTCAGAAGTGAATTCTGATGATTCGAAGAATCTGTGGAAGCGAGATGATGTGCCTCATTCAGGTTGGGTGTGCGTAGGAGTAGTGGACTTAGGTAAGCCCATAGCGACATGTGAGATGTGCGGAAGGCAGATCATCCGATATGCGCACTATATGGCTCATCCGGATTATCGCCAACTGACTTGCGGATGCGTATGTGCAGGCAGGATGGAAGGTAACATCGACAGAGCAAGACAAAGAGAAGCAGAGCTTAAGAACAGGTCGAGAAGAAAGAAGACGAAGACAGTCTCGCGTAAGACGTGGCGTACATCGCAGAAGGGAAATCAATTCCTGAAGATCGATGAACATGTTCTGGTGGTCTTCTTTGACAATAAGCATAAGTGTTGGAAATTCGCCTATGACAGCGATTTTCCTAACAGAAGATACGAAACGATAGAAAATGCCAAAGCGGGTGCGATCAGGTACCACGAAGAACGACTTAAAAATTTATCGGAGGAACAAAAATGAAGGAACGAATACTTATCTATTCAACTGAATATAATTATGACCATCATTTCTATAATCAGGCAAAAGCGGCTATTTGGTTTGTCGTCAGTGGAAGAAACATGACGGAAGCGGAGATAGTATGTGAATCTAAACCCGGTAAAATGGCATTGGGTCAATTATATGCCATAGATTATAAAAAAACTGTGGTTTGTTTTAGTCACGGGGACAGTCGTGATCTATTCTATGAAAGGCTTGCCTTGTTTTATGAAATGATTGACTATGTTGCTGATGCTGATAAATCTCTGGTAATTATATGGCGTAGCTGTGAGGATAGGTTAAGTCGTTTGATCGAAGAGGCGGCTGAGATCATGAAAATCCCTTTGGTTATTCATGACTTGAAAAGTAGTTCAACAGAAAAGAATGATGATGAGCAGGGAAGAAACCATTCCGGTTTGTACAGGTTTTCGTGCACAGGAAAGATAATTGATCTTCTGGCGTTGGACGAAGGTTTTATCTCGGAAGTCGATGAAGTGGCTACAAAACAGGCGGAGACTTTGGAGAAGGCTATGCAAGGTCTTGATGTAAACTGTAAAGTTGTAAATATCTGTTGCGGGCCTGCGTTCAAAAGATTTGAAACAGAATTTAAAGGAGTTAAAGTCTCAGAAGTTTATGCACTTAAAGAAGATATTCAGATGGCATTGGCAGCCTATTTAGTTCGAATTGAAGTGGTTCCCGGCAAGATGTGTTATAGGATAGAGATACCAAACGAAAAGAGAAGTGTAATCCGCCTCAGGAGCATTCTTGATACTGAGGATTTCAAAGAATCATCTCTTCTTCAAGTTGGATTGGGAAGAGATATCTTAGGAAATCCGATTTACTGCGATATTGCCAAGATGCCGAGCATTCTTATAGCAGGTAACTCCGGATCCGGAAAATCAATCTGCATCAATACGATCCTGGTAAGTATTATCAGTAAGGCTTCTCCGGATGAAGTGAGGCTTATCTTAATCGATCCCAAAGTTGTGGAACTTTCAGTCTATAACGGAATACCGCATCTTATGACTCCTGTGATAAGTGATTATCAAGAAGTGCTTCGAGTGCTTGAGAGAGTCGAAACTGAAATGGATCGCAGATATTCGTTGTTTGTTCGAGAGTGTGTAAGAGATATCAAACAGTACAACGAACATCGTGGATCAAATGTGAGAAAGAAACTGTCGATAATAGTTATTGTGATCGATGAGATTGCCGATCTGATGATTATCTGTCGACGTAAGTTTCAAGAATTATTAAGCCGCTTGACTGCAAAAGGGAGAGCAGCCGGAATTCATCTGATAGTCGCTACCCAAAGACCATGTTCAGAAGTGATTTCTGAGACCATCGACAACAGTTTTCCTTCGCGTATCTCTTTTACCGTTGATTCGGAAAAAACAAGCCAGCTCGTACTCGGGAGACCGGGTGCGGAGGCACTTTATGGTTGTGGAGACATGCTCTATTACCCGAGCAATTTTACTTTGCCGGTCAGGGTACAGGGCGCTTTTGTATCTGATGATGAAGTTGAAGCAATAGTGAGTTTTCTTAAATCTAAATGCGAATATAATACTAAGGATAAATACGAATCTCTATATCTGTCTTCTGGATGGTTAAATAGCTATTTCGATACCAATGTGGAAGATAAAGTTTTCTGCGATGCGGTTGACTTAGTTATAAGTGTGGGCATTGCTTCTGTTTCCTTACTCCAAAGAAGGTTGGGGATTGGATATCCTCACGCAGCTCGAATCATAGATAAAATGGAAAGAATGGGTTACGTTGGTCCGTTCTTGGGATCAAAACCAAGAGAGGTGCTGATCGACAAAGATGAGTGGGAACGAATAAAAGGCGAAGAGGATGAAGAATGATAGCGAGCCCGATCATCCGTACTTATATGCGAAGGATGATCGCACCAGAAGTTTCAGAGCAGTACTTGTTTGGGATGAAGACGGGAGCACCTTGGTTGAGGGAGTAGCTAATCTGCTTATTCTCCTCGATCTGCCTATTCCATATAAACCCGGTGTTCCGTGCAACAAAGTCTTTGTTGAGGAAATAGTCCGCTGCTATGATGACAAGACAGTTAATATCGGATACAGCAGAGACAATACTTTAGTCTATGAAGTAGGAAGGACGGTTTATTCAGCTGATTCCTGCAAGAGCGAGGAAAACGTATTGCTCAAAAGATTGTATAAACCTGGTTTTCGAGGAGAATACTCACTTTATCGAGTTGACTGCAGAGAATACTATAAAAGCATAAGGCAGAAGACTCTTGATCATTCTGTGCTAGAATAATCTCTAATCAACAGACTGTAGGAGAATCGATGGCACTTCTTGATAAGGACATCAGAGAACCGCTGTTCTGGTATTTCGAAGAGAAGTACGGGATGGTCAGGTTCATAGAAGAGAAGACGATAGGCAAGTCGCGGGCTGACATTATGCTCGTGACCGTTGACGCCTTGATCGGAATTGAGATCAAGAGTGATGCTGACACCTACACCCGCCTTAAGAGCCAGGTCCGCAACTACAACAAGTTTTTTGATTACAACTATGTGGTCGTCGGCAAGAGCCACGCCAAGCACATCGAGGAGCACGTCCCGGACTTCTGGGGTATCGTGTCCTGCTATGAGGGCGAGGACGACCTTGTTTTTGAGTTGGTCAGAATGCCGCAGCCTAATCCCAAGGTCAAGCCGGACAACAAACTCTCCATCCTTTGGCGCCGCGAACTGAACACCATCAGTCAGCAGTGCCTCAAGTACAAGTACACGCATTTGAGCAAGATGGCTCTTCGTAAGAAGATTCTCGAAAACATCGACAAAGACCAGTTGGATCTGCTCATCTCCAGAGAGTTATTCAACCGCGATTACACAACGATATAATAATATGAGCATATGAGACGTTTTTGGGGCATTGGTTAAGATATCCTTAGAGTGTAGAATTTGATAATTTGGTTTGAGGGAGCAACATGACCAGAGTCTTCATTACGGGAGATACCCATTCGACAATAGACTGGGAGAAACTCAATACAAAGAAGTTTCCTATACAGAAAGATCTTACGAAAGAAGATCTGGTCATTATTGCGGGCGATTTCGGAGGCGTATGGGATGGAAGCAAGTCTGATGATTATGTTCTTGATTCGTACGATTCCAGGAACTTTACGACGCTGTTTGTGGATGGCAATCATGAAAATTTCGATCTGCTGAATTCATACCCGACAGAGTATTTCCACGGAGGCAAGGTCCATAGGATCCAAGACTCCGTTTATCATCTGATGCGAGGTCAGGTTTATGACTTCGGAGGGAAGACGTTTTTCGCGTTCGGAGGCGCACGATCTACTGACAGGATCTATCGTAAAGAAGGCGAGTCGTGGTGGCCGCAGGAGATTCCGTCCGATGAGGATATGGCTGAGGCGGATGCGAATCTCGCTAGGGTGAATTATAAGGTTAATTATGTTATTACGCACTGTTGTCCGAAGAAGGCTTTGTTTGAGCTGAGTCGATACGGATTGTACGAGCCGGATAAGGTGAATACTTTCTTTGATCATCTGATCGAGGATGAAGGGCTGAGTTTCGATAAGTGGTTCTTTGGACACTATCATGAAGACCTCAGGGTCGGAAAGTGGAATATGCTTTACCAGACTGTTGAGGAGATTATATAGGTGAATAATTATGGATTTGGATATTAATAAGACATGTTGCTTCACGGGACACAAACCCGAGAAGATAAAAGAAGATATAAACATAATAAAGGCGAACCTGGCCAAGGAGATCAGAAAAGCTATCGATCTGGGTTATGACACGTTCATAACGGGTATGGCTGATGGAGTTGACATCTGGGCTGCGGAGATCGTTCTGGAGATCAAGGAGCAGAATGACAACATTAAGCTTATATGTGCTGTAGCTTTCAATGGAACGGAGAAAGAGAGGACTCCTGAGAAACAGGAGAAGTTCCATGACATCCTTGGAAGATCTGATGGAATTGAATATATGAATCGAAAGAATGCACCGTGGGTGTTTTTCGTTAGGGATGAATGGATGGTCGATCGTGCCTCGTATGTGATTGCTGTATATAACGGAACGAGTGGCGGAACAGAGCACACTCTTAAATATGCGGAAAAGAAAGAGAGAACTATAGTCTACGTCAATATGAACGAGATCGAATCTTAATCTTCCCATCAATAACTATTAACAATGCTTAGCCATAATATCAGGGGTTATCTCGGCAACGGGAGCCCCTATTATTGTTGCGGCATTTTTGATTGAGTGATTAAATGGTTATGGCAAATATTATATGTAAGGGGAGACATATATGAGATACGTAGAGGACAGATTCGACCAGTTCGAGAGTCGGGATAAGATCATTACCGGAATGGAAAAGTACGACATCATTGATGAGTACCGTTCCAGACAGATGGAGATGGCACATGCCGGAATGGGTCAGATCAAGGAGTACTTCACTAACAAGGGAGAGGTAAGTCAGGAACTTCCGTACAAGACAGAGATGGATCAGATTCCTGAAGAAAAGCGCAAGAAGGGCGGCAAGGGAGTTCTTATATTCTTGATCATCTTTTTTGTTGCAGTTATTGTCTCGGCTTTTCTGGGAAATATACTGTTAACGGCAGGGCTCTTCTTTGGAGGTTTTACCATAATAGCGCTTTATGCGGCGCTCACGGGTAAAGCTAAGGGTTCTTCGTTTTACGAGGGTGAGACTTCGACGGGAACCAGGAAGACGGCGCTCTGGATGGCTGCTTTCGGATTATCTGCCGTGATCCCGCTTTTTTTCGCATTTAAGTACGGAACAAAGGGAACATTGATCTTGATGTGTGCCTGCATGTTCAGCATGGGAACGTTGTTCGCTTTTGTGGGTCTGATCGATTATCTGACGCTCAAGGCTCGTAAGTACTCAGAGGAGGTCGCGGCGAACTGTGTCGGTTACGTAAGAACCGTGAGATCAAGCCATTCATCACATAATTCTCATCAGGATTCAGCAGAGTATTATCTTTCCACGTCACCCCTTTTCGAATATTACTATGAGGGACAGATGTATAAGGGACTTTATGACCGCCCGCTGGAAGGAAGGAATGGAGATATTGATCTCGGATCCACGACTATCCGTATCGATCCGAAGCATCCTGAGGACATCTATCACGGATCGTCCATTGCTCAGCAGCTTAAGGGCATCGGAATGGGGATCCTGTGTTTGGGAGTTGCGGCGTTCCTTTTCTATAACTTCTTTACGACTGATTATGCGGAGCAGGCCAAGTTGGAGATTAGTCCTTTAAAGATCATCTCCATGATGAGAGACTCTGAGTCTGTAGACCCGGAGGATTTGTTTGGAGAGGGTGTTCCCGGTATCCCGAGTGAGATCACCGATGAATTTATTGAAGAAAAATGCGCATCGGATACCTGGTATGTTGAAGAAGCAAAGGTCGACTATGTTAGCGGAGATAATGAAGGGAATTACACTGTCCATCTGTTGGACGAGGCTTTCCCTGTGCTTCATCAGCACTATGACGCAGGCCCGAAGGAACTGATATTTTACCGGGTCGAGGAATCTGAGGAGAACGGGCAGGCTAAGATCAACAAGGTCCCGTTCCTGTGGCTCAATGCCGACGAATATACCTATGTAGGCGATCACGGAGCCTACGAGAAGTGACCCTCTAATCTTTAATAAGTCTTTAACTTTTGTTAGCGCTATGTTTATACTACCCCTGTAAGATGTAACCATAAAAATCTTACGGGGGTTAAAAATATGAAAGAGAATACATTCATCATCAACAAGGAGTTCAAAACAGAAGAACTTAACATCAAGGGCTATGACATCAGCAGCATCAGTAAGGCAAGAGCCCTTAACGAGAATTTCAAGGCATCCTGCAAGTTCGATTTCGACGCACAGCATCTTGCAGACGTTATCGGAAACAAAGGTAAAGTCTATACCTACAGGACCAAAGGCGGAATCGTTGCTCTTTACGTAGTATCCCGCGATGGCAACACATATACATGTAATGAGACATATCATGCTTCTGATCTTTCAGAAGACATTATCGAGAAGATGGATAAGCAGGTAGCTTTCCTCGTTGCTCAGGCAGCTTCAGTATCCAAAGACGGCAAGGCTATCTTCAAGGGCGTTGATCTTCCTAAGCTCTCATCCAAGACCGGTAAGTATAACTGGCTGATGGGTCTTGCTATGTGCCTTTCGTTCGGCACGATGTTCTGTGTTGCATTGAAGACTCCTGCAGGTATCGGAGTAGGTATCGCAATGGGTATTGCCATGGGATTGTGCTTCACAGAGTCCTTCTACTTTTATGAGGGTGCAGTTGCAGAGGAAGCAAAGACCGCTGAGACTTAAGAGTACTTTCGTGCATCTTACCGCCCCTTAATGCATCTTGCCACCAGATCAATTGTAAAGATTTAAGCCATTAAATATACTCAGCCCAACAACACCGAAGGGCAGGTATCTTTAATGGCTTTTGTATTTATTCTTCTTATAGTCCTCTTAGTAGTCGAGACAGGTTTTCTTATTCTTTCTCGAAAACTCTCTCCCGCCAAAAACTCCTGGACTCTGACCCGTCTCATAGTAAACTTTTCGCAGCTTTTGATCTACATCATCATGCTGCTTCTTCCGTCCATCGACACATCATTCAGATTCAAGGGCCTCGTCATAACCCTCATCCTAAGGATCATCGTCTCAGGAATCTTCGCTCTTATCTACCGCAAGAAGACGAACCCGAAGAAGACTTCAGCTAAGATCTTCAGCCTGATCATCAGCTTCATCCTCATCCCGTCATCCATGATCCCGGCATTTATCTTCAGCGATTATGCAGGAAGACCAACTACAGGACCATACACAGTTAACCATTGTAACGCTATCCTCATTGATAAGAGCAGACTTGAGACTTTTGAGAACGACGGCTCTTACAGGGAAGTCCCTGTCTATTTCTTCTATCCTGCAGAAGCAAAGGAAGGCGAGAAGTTCCCGTTAGTAGTATTTGACCACGGTGCTTTCGGATATTACGAGAGTAATGCCTCGTCTTACTTGGAACTTGCCAGCAACGGCTATGTAGTTGTCAGCCTCGAGCACCCTTATCACTCGTTCTTTACTCATGACACCGACGGCAAACTCATCACCGTCAGCCCTGACTTCATGAACAGTGTCATGAACACCCAGGATGTTTCAGAAGAAGAAATCTACAAGATCTCCAGAGATTGGATGAACATCCGTGTGGCAGATATGAACTTTGCGTTAGATTCCATAATCGATGCAACAAATAACGGAACAACTGATAGCTTCTGGTTCGAAGACAATGATTCCCGGAACTCAGTCCTAACCGCTCTTTCACACATCAACACAGACAAGATCGGTCTCATGGGTCACTCCATGGGCGGTGCCACATCTGTTCAAGTCGGTCTTGAGAGAGACGATATCGATGCAGTTATCGATATAGACGGAACGATGCTTGGAAGCATCATCGGTGCAGAAGGAAACAAGTATATCCTCGAAGATGTAACTTATGACATCCCGCTCTTTGAGATAGAGAACGAGAATGCTCACAAAGAGGCTCTTCAGGCTATAGAAGAGGATTATCCGTATCCGAATAACATGATCAAAGAATCCGCTACCACATACTACGGAACCTGGTTCACAGGCGCTCTTCATATGGATTACACGGATCTCCCGCTCTTTTCCCCATTCCTTGCCAAGATGCTTGGTTCAGGTGATGTAGATAACGAATATATAACCGATACCCTTAATTCGCTTGAAGTAGATTTTTATGATTGTTATCTTAAAGATAAAGGACAGTTCTCTGTCAAAGATCATTATCAGGGAGTTAAATAATGGAAATCAGGATCAAGAAGATCGATGGTGAGATCCGGGAATATATAGAGATCGGCTGCCGCGAGGAGGGAAGCAAAGTCAAGGCGATAGTCCGCTTTGTCAAAGGTCTCGACGGCAGTGTCTCCGGGTCCAAAGGTGACAAGATATACGAGATACCCATAGTTGATATTTTCTATATCGAATCCGTTGATAACAAGACCTTCATCTATTCTTCGAAGGATAACTATGAGACTAGCCTCAAACTCTACGAATTTGAGGATCTCCTTAAAGAGAAGAGTTTTCTTCGTATCTCCAAATCCGTGATCCTCAACGTCATGAAGGTCGATTCCATTAAGCCAGCCCTTAACGGCCGCTTTCTTTGTAAACTTACCAATGGCGAGAACGTCATAATCTCACGTAAATACGTATCTGAATTCAAAGATTTCATCCGAAAGAAGGCGAACTCATGAAAGAACACATAAAAGACAATCTGATGGATTTCTTCATAATAGTTACTCTGGTCAACGTCGCCATCTTTATCTGCGGCATCGTATTAGCTCCTGAAGAGCAATTGGGCTACACTGCATTTATAGTGCCTGTCATAGACGGTATCCTAGGCATCATCCCGGGTTTGGTCATGTATTCCAAGAGGGAACTTACAGTTAAGCAGATGATAGTTAGGAACATAATCCAGCTGATATCGATTGAACTGATAATTGTATTCTTCACCTTCGGCTTTTCAGGCATATCATTTGACGACATCTCGCGCCTGATCGCAGTTGTCGGTTCCGTGGCCTTCGTCTTTGTAGGTGTTATAATATTCAGGTTCATCCTTGATTCAAGGACGGCAAGGAAGATGACGGATGACCTGAAGGTCTTCCAGAGTATACACGGGGAGAATTAAAACATGCGCATAAAGATGATAATATCCTTCATCCTATCATTGATGTTCATGGGATTTTTCATCTGGGGATTAAGCAACTGGTCATACGTCTATATGCTCTTTACAGCTCTCATCTCTGCGGCATTTCTTTATAACGCCATGAGACTTCTCGGCAAACTTCACCCTTCCAAAGAAAAGCTGATCATCAAGATCTTCCTTTGGATAACGTTTGCGTTCTATCTGTTCTTCCTGTTCCAACTGACATTCAATGTCCTTAGGGGCGATTCTGTCTTTATATTCAGCAACAAAGACCTCATGAATGCTTATCTTAGGAACCGTATCAACTTCATCCCGTTCAAATCTATAATTGAACCTTTCACAGATAACTATTCCTGGTCGTATATTATAGTCAACATCTTTGGTAACATTGCTGCCCTGGCTCCTATGGGCTTCTTCCTTCCGATGCTTTTTCGTCCTGCTCGCAAACTCTTGCCATTCACCATCATTGTTGCCTTAGTAGTAGTTTTTATCGAATTTACCCAGTTCCTGTTTACCGTTGGTTCAGTTGATATCGATGACCTGATCCTCAATGTGGCAGGAGCAGTGATCCTTTTCTTGATCCTAAAGATACCGTTTGTTAAGAGTGTAATTGATAAGCTGTTCCCATTATCTGAACAGTGATTCGACAATATTTTGGATTAGCCTAACTTATTTCAGGTAGGTTTTAGGTTGGCGTTACATAATAAGAACTGTAAGCACACCCTGTTTCACTCATTTCATAATATATATACCCTCGTAAGTAAGGCGCCTCTCCAATAGTTGGGAGGTGCTTTTACATGTGGAGTTAATAGCTGTTTATGATAAGATGCTCATATGAGATAGGGGAGGATAGGAATATGGATAGAACAAAAGTGGTTGAGCAGATCCTAAAGGCTAGAAACCTTCAATATGTTGTTAAAGAAGGCTTTGATGAGTATGAGAAAGTCGATTTCATCTATTATGAGGTGGCCAACGGCAATCGCAAGCTAGGCATCGATATAGCCAAGGAGTATACGATCTTCTTTAAGACTTGGCATGCCCATTACAGTTTTGACGGCTATATTGAGGAGTTTAAGCAAGACCTTTGTGACCTGCTGGATAACAAAATGTGTGCTGCTTGCTCATATTTGGGTGAGGTTAGCAATGAAAATGCCGGGGCAGCGGGCACTTACTATGATTATCAGCTGACTAAAGAATTAATAGAAGATGAGTTTGGGTCAGGGAAGATAGTTATGTGTTATTTCTTTGATGAGGAGTTGGATAGGGAGTTTATACTCTAAATGTTGTCCAAGTGTAAATTTTCAGTTGAAAAACAGATATAGATAACTACGACATACGACAGAAATACGACTTTTTGAACTGAGTTATATGACAAAAAACGGTGCGTAGCGTGTGCTTTGATTCCGAAAAAGGCATTCAGAATATCTAGACAAACAATAAATGTGATAAAGGAAACTATGAATGTGGTATGAATTGCCATATAATCCTGAAAATATAGCGAGATGTGCTTAAGTTCCCGAACTCAAGTCCATCGAGAAGTAAAACGTCCTATTTGCAGGCGTTCCCAGACTCGGACCTAGTACGACATACGACCAATTTACGACATAAGTTTTCGTAAATTTGCAAGCTTATGAAAGGTTATTTAGTACCAAATTTTTGATTTTTGATCCGGGTGACTACCAGAAAAACATCACGTGCACTTTAGTCAGAAGACTAAGGTGCATCTTTTTTGTCCGATTTGTTTTTATCCCATAATAGGAAACCGTCTCATTAAGATATGGTTGTGATATTATATTTTTATGAAAGACGAAGCAAGACAACAACTAAATCAGGCATTAATAACAGCCTTTGTAGACTCCTCAGTAGAAAGTAATCTGGCTCTCAAACCGCGGTTCCTTTCCAATTGTCCTGAGGAAGGACAAAAGGTGTTGTCTGCTCTTGAAGAAGAACTCTTGATATGTGATGAGTTTGCTATAAGCGTTGCGTTCATTACGATGGGTGGACTTGTCCCATTGCTTCAGACTTTAAAGGAACTGGAGAGACGTGGCGTTAAAGGTAGGATCCTAACTACTGATTATTTGAATTTCAGTGAGCCTCAGGCACTTCTTAAGCTGAACGAGTTGTCTAATATTGATATACGTATGTATTGTGTGAAAGATGGAGGGAAAGGCCTTCACACAAAGGGGTATATTTTCCGCAATGATGAACTATATAAAATCATAATAGGAAGCTCGAATCTTACGCAAAGCGCTCTTACGATCAACCATGAATGGAATACTAAGTTGGTATCCACAGCTCATGGTGAGATGACTGAGGAAGTTGTCAATGAGTTTGATAAACTGTGGAAGTGCAAAGAGACCAAGACTTTTGATGCGTTTTACGATGAGTATAAAACTAAATACGAAATAATTGCCAAACAAAGAGAAATTGCATCCAAGGAAGTGGTTGTTCCTCTTGATGCAGCCAGGTTGGAACCTAATAAGATGCAAGTTGGGTTTATTACTCGTTTGAAGGATTTAGTTTCTGAGGGAGCTGATAAAGCCTTGCTAATATCTGCAACCGGAACGGGAAAAACTTATGCTTCTGCATTTGGTATAAGGGATGCATTAAAGCCAACCGGTAAAGTATTATTCGTAGTTCATCGAAAAGAGATCTTAAAACAGGCTCGAGATTCATATAAAAGAGTATTTGGAAGCAGCGTTAAGATGGCTTTGCTTACCGGAGACGATAAAGATTATGAGAAGATCGAACAGGCAGATTTTC
Source organism: uncultured Clostridia bacterium (assembly GCA_947303255.1). GTDB lineage: Bacteria > Bacillota > Clostridia > Saccharofermentanales > Saccharofermentanaceae > Saccharofermentans. The sequence goes on from CAMYXL010000028.1 coordinate 24,306, forward strand.
TGTTTGCTATGGTTACCATGATCAGCAAGCCTGAAGTATATGAACGTTTCTCTCCTGATACTTTTGAAGTAATTACTCTGGACGAAGCGCATCATAGTACCGCAAGTAGTTATCAGAGAGTGATTGAGTATTTCAATCCGCGTTTTTTGCTTGGAATGACTGCTACTCCGGAAAGAACAGACAAGTTCAATGTGTTTGAGTTGTTTGACTATAACATTGCTTACGAGATTCGTTTGCAACAAGCGATGGAAGAAGACCTGCTTTGTCCTTTTCATTACTTTGGAATAACCGACTTTGAGGTTGACGGAGAGATCATTGATGAAGAAACTGGTCTTCGCAACTTCAGATATCTCGTCAGTGATGAACGAGTGAATTACGTTTTGAAGCAAGCAAAGTATTATGGTTATTCCGGGAAACGTGTTAGAGGATTAATATTCTGTTCTTCTGTTAAAGAAGCGGAAGAGTTATCCGTGAAGTTTAATGATCGAGGACTTAAAACTCTTGCTCTTTCCGGCAATAACACTCCTGAAGAGCGCGAAGAGACCATTGAGAGACTGGCAGATGATAGTAGATTTGATAGACTCGACTATATCCTTACTGTGAATATATTTAACGAAGGAGTTGATATTCCTGAGATCAATCAGATCATCATGCTTCGACCAACGGAGAGTGCCATTGTTTTTGTTCAACAATTAGGACGTGGTCTTAGAAAGAGAATAGGAAAAGAGTATACCGTTATTATCGATTGTATTGCCAATTATAAGAATAACTTCCTTATTCCTATTGCGCTATCGGGAGACAGAACATATAACAAAGATAATGTCAGAAGATATCTTATGGAAGGTAATAGAGTGATTCCCGGTTGCTCGACCATTCACTTCGATGAAATATCTAAGAAGAGAATTTTCGCTGCTATAGATACAGCAAATTTCAGTGACATAAAGCTTATTAAGCAGAACTATAAGAATTTGAAGGACAAGCTTGGCAAGATTCCTTCACTTATGGATTTTGACAGATACGGCGAAATGGACGTTCTCCGTATCTTTGATAATAATTCTCTTGGATCATATTATAAATTCTTGGTTAAATATGAGCCTGAATATACTATCAGGTTATCGGCTAATCAGGAAAAGGTCATAGAATTTATTTCTCGTAAGATTGCCAGCGGCAAAAGAATACATGAAGTAGAATTGTTGGCTTTGATGCTCAAAGAGAGAACAAGCCTTATGAAAAGGCTTTCCGATAAGCTTCAAGTGGATTATCAAATTGAGATTAATGACAACGTGTACGGTAATATCATTAATGTCATGACTAATGAATTTCCGTCGGGAAGTGGCAAAGCATCGTACAAAGAATGTGTTTTGCTTGAACGAACAGGAGAAGATTATTGTTCTTCTGCTGCATTTGTTCAGATGCTGACTGATAAGGCCTTCTATGATATGGTCCATGAGTTGGTGGAGTTCGCCAGATATCGATACGAACGTGATTATAGTTCCAGATATCAGGATACCGACTTTGTCTTGTATCAGAAGTATACATATGAAGATGTGTGCCGTTTGCTTGGTTGGGAGCACAATGAAGTTCCGCTAAACATTGGCGGATATAAATATGATAAGAAGACAAAAACATTTCCTGTTTTTATCAACTATGATAAATCAGATGATATACAGGACACGGTAAAGTATGAAGATCACTTTGTCACGAATGATCGACTGATAGCAATTTCAAAGAGTAATAGATCGATGGAATCTGAGGATGTTCAGAATTTCCTCTATGCTAGAGATCGTGGAATTGATGTAGAGTTATTTGTCAGAAAGAATAAAGATGATAAGATTTCTAAGGAGTTCTATTATCTTGGGCGTATGGTAGCTTCTGGTAGAACAAAGGAATTTATTATGCCTAATACTACTTCATCGGCAGTAGAGATTGAATGGATATTGGATACTCCGGTTAGAAATGATATATACGAGTACATAGTGAATGGTTGAGGAATAAATGAAAACTATAAAAGTAGTAGCAGCAATAATAAAGGATGGAGATCGTATCTTTGCAACACAACGCGGATACGGTGACTTTAAAGATGGCTGGGAGTTTCCGGGTGGTAAGGTTGAAGAAGGGGAATCTCCGGAAGATGCAATAGTTCGTGAAATACGAGAAGAATTGGCAGCTGATATTGAAGTGAAAGGATACCTGACTACCGTTGAATATGATTATCCTAATTTCCATCTTTCTATGGATTGCTTTTGGGCTGTATTAGCTGAAGGAGCTGAGATGAAGCTCCTGGAACACGAGGCAGCAAAATGGCTTTCAATTAATGATATTGATACTGTTGATTGGCTACCGGCAGATGTACAGGTGGTAGTGGCAATTAAGAACTCGTGTTTTTTACAGCAATCCTGATTGAGTGAAGGGAAGAGACGAATACTATGAGCACCGGCCGATATTATCAGGAGAATTCTAAGGACTTCTTTGAGGGAACAATTAATGCAGATGTCTCTGATCTTTATGGGCACTTTCTGAAATATATCCCAACTGAAGGATCTATTCTTGATTTTGGCTGCGGCTCCGGAAGAGATACCAAAGCATTCCTGGATCAGGGTTTTGTTGTAGAGGCGATAGATGCCTCTTCTGAGATGTGCAAATTGGCAAGTGCTCACACTGGAATAAAAGTTCGGTGTATGGATTTCAGCGAGTTGAGTGATGTGAATAAGTACGATGGTATCTGGGCTTGTGCATCCTTGCTTCATGTAGCAAATGTGAATCTTCCAAGCATTCTATCAAAGATGTGTGTCGCATTGAAAGAAACCGGCGTAATATATGCTTCGTTTAAACTCGGAGATTTTGAAGGAGAACGTGACGGCAGATATTTTACTGATATGACGGAGGATCGGTTTAACAAATTAATTATGTCGCTGGATGGTTTGAATCTGATAGAAAAATGGTGTTCTGAAGATGTAAGATCGGATCGCAATGTTAGTTGGTTTAATGCTATTCTTGGCAGAGGGTAATGATATGGACAAAAGCGATTATCTTTTAACAATAGATGGTGATTACATTAATACCCTGGAAATTGAAAGTTTTTCCAGAATGATGGACTCCCCATCATTTTGTTATAAATTTTACTGGTTAGGCGCTATTGTCAATCTGGTTACTGCTGATATTTTGGAAACTACGTTTAATGATATTATTGATGAAATGATAGCTGCTGCATGGTATTCGGTTGTTGAATTTCATATTCATCTTAGCGGTGTAATCTATAAGGATAAAGATAATCTCGAGAGGGCGGTCAATAAGTTGCATTCTCTATCCGATTTATCTAGCAGTGCGTCCAAGACAGAAATTAAAAACACCATAAAAGAATTTGACTCGCAGATTGCAAAAGAGAAGACCGAATTAACGAAGAACGTTCCTTTTAAGGCGTTGTCTGGATTCTTCATTAATCATAATCTTGGCCCTCTTGATGGTTCTATTGGAAGAATGGTAGAGAAAGTTATTACTTTTAATAGACAGAACGTTAAGCTTCCTTATGTGTTTGGGACTAGTTCGGGTTTGAAACGTGAAGTCGTTTTTGATAGCGATTGGGCAAGAATGATTCAGGATAATGCTGTGTCCATTAAAGGATGGATTCAGTATGAGAAACTAAGATGGTTGCAGAAGAATAACCCGGAAGTCCCGGGACTTGTATATAAATTGGCTCCTCTTGATGAGCGAAAGCGAAAACTTACCCATGTAAGAAACCTATGGGCTGGGATTTTTGTATACACAGATGTGTGCGACGTTTTTAATGGAGAGCGAATAACACCGGATGACTACGATGTGGATCATTTTGTTCCATTCTCTTTTGTTATGAATGATGAACTGTGGAATCTTATGCCTATGGATTCGTCACTTAATTCAGTGAAGAGTAATAACTTGCCTGTTTGGGACAAGTTCTTTAACAGATTCGCTTACAATCAATATATTATGTATGGTTTTATTCATTCGAAATCTGAGATCTGGAATCTTTACGAAAAGTGCTACAAAGACAATCTCTGCTCTGTTTGGGCTATTCAAGAGCTGTATCGAAAAGGTAATAGTAAAGAAGAGTTTTGCAATATACTTTCAAAGAATATGCGACCTGTATATGACTCGGCACTGAGACAGGGATATAGTTTATGGAAGATGTGAACTTGATCGCAGGATAATTAACCATATTTATGAATTTTGCCAAGAACGAGTTCAATATAATGGACATTACAATCATGAAAATGAATATATAGCACAGTATCTAAAGGAGATCTATATAAATCAAATTCGACAGTGGTTGAGTGAATTAGCATCTTACTCTGCATGAGTGGGCCCGAAAAAGCGAATAATGAAGAGTAGTTTGGATATCAATAATATAGATAATTAGTAAACAATCTATTAGTTTAATTGACGATCAAATCTTTCAAATATAAAATATTATTGTCATATTTGTGAAGTTACAGTGATGCTATAGCAGGGTCTTGATACTTTTTATTTGTCGGTGGATGGTTAATTGATAAATGGAAGAGAATTGGAGTATAGGAGGTCTATATGTTTACGAATCATAAAGATTTTAATGTCGAACCTATATGCTATGATGAGAGGCACATTGAGAATGTTCTAGAAACTATCAAAACTAACTTTGAACCTTATTTTGTAAGATACTTGGAGACTCAAGCTGGAGTGTTAGTTAGTGGCGCGGAAATATTGGAGCTTCAGAAGAAGTTTGGAATGAAAGTGACAGACAAGAGGATTGCTAAGGATCTCTCAGCTAGTTTCAAAGCTGTAATTGCCGAATCGATTGATAGTTTTGAAAAAGATCGAGAAGCTTATATTCAAATTATGGATTTAGATACGTTAGAGGAGTACGAGGATGATGCTCATACTTTTAAGTCCAAGGTTCTTAAATGTGAGTGCCCTATAATTCGAAAAACATATCAAAACAAGCTTGCTAAAGAATTGGATAAATATAGAGCTGATTTTAATCATGCAGATGCAGAAAAACTAAGAAGTGTTGTGTACAATTTGTGTGAATTTGGTGAAGAATATGAAGATAACTATGATCTTGATGAATATGAAAAGATTCACAATTATGAAGATCTTAATGTAAGCATACTAGATACGAATGATTATACAGCTTTGGGTGTAATTGGCGGGGGAATTAAAACTCATCTCTTATTTAAAACCCATCCAGCTGTTTTCCCTAATAGAAGTGCAGATTCGCTTTGGGCACTATGGTATCTTACGGATAAGGATGATTTTGGATGCATAACTGATTCAGAATTCCTGATGATAGATGTAAAGAAATCTTTTACCCAGCAAAACTACTTTTATCCATACGATTTATTTGCATATTACGCTTATGAATTATTTAAATTGCTTCGAGACAAGGCTGACTCCTTGAATGCATATCTTGATGATAGTTATCGATATGTGTTTGTTGATTCATTCCTGACATATGTAGCGCGAGAGCATGATGCAGATATTGCGTTTATTAAATCTAGAAGTGATGATGATTATAGGAGTTACGGTCATGACTAATTTAGATAATGATTTCAAAAAGTACTTTCCAAGTCTGAAATTCGATTTGTATGATTTCCAAAAGATGGCAATTAGTAAAGTTATTAATTCTGATAGTACTTTATGCATTAAGCCTACTGGCGGTGGTAAATCAGTAATCTATTGGATGTCGGCGCTTGAGTGTTCTAATATTTCCATTGTTGTATCGCCTCTTATAGCTCTTATAGATGAGCAGGCGGGAAAGCTGGAGGCTCATGGGTATAGTACTCTTGTTCTACATGCTGGTATAGACTCCAAAAAGCAGATAAAGATCCTTTCGGATTTCGCTAAGGGGATTATTTCGCCTAGATTCATTTTTGCTAGTCCTGAGAAATTTGCTACTGATGGTTATTTTGAATACTGTCTTAAACAAAGACGTGACGATATTGGATTGATGGTTATTGATGAAGTTCATTGTGTTAGTCAATGGGGAATCAGTTTTCGTCCCTTTTATAGACGTATACCTGCATTTTTGGATAATTTATTTGAAGGAACATCATGGTGCAAGATTTTAGCTTTAACTGCAACGTTAAACCCATATGAATTAATTGATATATGCCGAGAGTTTAAGATCAATAAAGAAGACATTATTAAAGAAAAAATACTGTTAAGAAGTGAAATTCAGTTGCACACAAAGCAGTTCTTAAACGAGAATGAAAAAGAGGAGTACTTTTGGAAACTTATAGAAAGACATGCCGGAGAAAAGACTTTGGTATATATTTATAGGAAACTTGATGATCGTGGAGTTGAGGGGATGTGCGAAAAAGCGCTTGAAAAGGGTTATAAAGCAGCTTTTTTTCATGGAGAACTTACGGCTAAAGAAAGAGCAGAGATAATAAAGCAATATCGTAATGATGAAATAGATATTATATTTGCCACTAATGCTTTTGGAATGGGTGTTGATATTCCGGATATTAGAACGGTAATTCATTTTATGATTCCAGAATCAGCTGAACAATATTATCAAGAAATTGGTAGAGCGGCGCGTGATGGTAATGGAGCCAATGCATATCTCCTTTATTCAAATAAGAATATTGAAGTTAAACGGAAACACTATATCGATAGATCTTTTCCTACTGAGGAAGAAATAAGAAACACATTTACAAAGGTTTCTTCCAGAATCGGATATTGCACATTGCCGTATTTTGAAGATGAAGATATTCAAAAATGTCTTCCATACTACCTCGAAAGTGGTTTGTTGACAATCAAGGCGAAAGGTTTTTCTGGTCTTAAGGATGTGTATGATATTAAAGATGAAAAACTTCAGGCCCTTTATGATAGTACAAAAACCAAAGGTTACGTGAGGATACTAAAAACCAATGATCTTGACGCAAAAGTCTTTGCGGATATGGTCTATTCCAATTTGCTTTCTGATAATCTGAAGCTTCGAAAAGCACTTGAAAAATGGTTGATCATAGATGTAGCTTTTGAGGATATTGATGATGAGCATATGAAAACTATTACTAATAGTATTGAGGAAAAGAAGGCATATAAGTATGAACTATTAGATTACTTTGTTTATCTTTTGAGCGAATGTAGGGATTCGGCGTCTTTACATCAGGAAATAGCACGATATTTAGGAATGGACAAATATGACCTAAAACGAATATACAAAACTTTAGATGGTAATATGGTACGAAGTAAATCTGAGGTAATTATTTGTGATTTGCTTTCTCAATCGGGTTTGAAGTACAAGTATGAAGAGCTACTTGAATATGCTCCAGGAAAGCAGATTAATCCGGATTTTACAGTTTATCTTTCTGATAATACTGTTGTCTATTGGGAGCATGTTGGATGTCTAGGTCTTGACGATTATGACTTTAATTGGGAATACAAACTTGCTATATACAATAAGTATTTTCCAGGGAAACTTTATAAGACATATGAAACAGGCGCATTATCGAATGATGCTAAGAATCTTATCGAAAAGATAAAGAAGATAAAAAACAGTAATTAGTTCGTTTAGTATGGAACGGACGAATTAATGGTTTTCACAAATTAAGACTTAGTTTAGAGGAAGTGTTTGATATTATATATTACGAGCTTTCGAGCTCGAGTACATCTATACCAATCTGGATCGATTAAACGTATTAAGTTTGTCTTGTTTAAAACTATCAATGATTTTCTTTGAGTTTGATTGTTTTAAGATGTTTAAATGGTTGTGTTCCAATTTCGTCTCGTTTCAGTTGCTAATGTTTTAAGCGCAATCAAATGAACGATGGAGGGCCTAGCAATGAGTGCTTTTGAAAAAATAATTGGATACGATAGTATTAAAAATGAGTTGATTCAGATTTGTGACATGATCCATAACAAGGACGTGTATGAGAAGCTGGGAGCAAAGTTGCCACAGGGTATTTTGATTCATGGAGAACCGGGACTGGGAAAGACTTTGATGGCAAAGTGTTTCATAGAAGAGTGCGGATTGGAGTCTTATACCATCAGACGTAATAGGGGGAATGATGACTTTGTCGGATTGATAACGGATGTTTTCGAGAAGGCTAAGGAAAATGCGCCTGCGTTGATATTTCTTGATGATATGGATAAGTTCGCAAATGAGGATGAGAACCATCCCAATGCTGAGGAGTATGTTGCTGTTCAGTCCGGTATAGATGAGGTTAAGGGATACGATGTTTTTGTTTTGGCGACAGCCAATGATTTGGATAATCTTCCGGATTCACTCCTCCGTCTGGGTCGTTTTGACCGTAAGATAGAAGTGGAATGTCCTTCCGAGAGTGACTCTCGTGCGATTATTGAGTATTTCCTGTCTGATAAGAAAGTAGACAAAAATCTGAATCTTGATGATTTGGCAAAGATGATCTGTTACAGTTCGTGTGCGGATTTGGAGGTTATCCTTAACCAGGCAGCTATTAATTCCGCTTTTGAACGCAAGAAAAAAATAGAAATCAGTGATCTTGTTAAAGCAGTCCTTTGTATGCAGTATGATTCACCCAATAACCTTACAAATGCTTCTGAAGAGGAACTTCACAAAATTGCGCTTCATGAGGCAGGGCATTTGGTCGTAAGTGAGATCCTGACTTCCGGCAGTGTCGGATTGGCATCCATACGTACTCAAGGAAGAGGAAAAATAGGAGGTTTTATACATAGCTGTAAAGAACATCAGAGATTATTGTACCGTGTATATATTGCTCTGGCTGGAAAAGCGGCAGTTGAATTATACTACTCTGAAGAGTCAACGGGAGGCTGTGAACATGATTTATACAGGGCGGCTTATATGTTGAGAGAGAGTATGAGCCAGGGTGCTTTATTCGGATTTGGATTATTTGATGTTTCAGGCAGAAGGTATAGTGTTTCCCCGAACTGGAATGCATTTAGTGAAGCAGCTGTTCATACGGAACTTGAAAGATATATGTTAAAGACCAGAGAAATCCTTATCAAAAACAGGCCGTTCCTTGAGAGAACAGCCGAAGCTTTGCTTAAGAGAGAAACTCTCCTGTTCTCTGATATTCAGAAGATTAGAAATGAAGTTGAGATAGTTGAGGTGGCGGTATAATTTCCGCCATTTTCATGCAGTTGTTAATAATTCGTAAAAGCCCGAATAATTGGACATCGTATGTTGTAAAATCCTGGCGAAAGAGAAAAACTCTTTATGTTATTAGTTAAATGCTTCGCTTTGTTAAGAAAGGGAGTGAGATCATGGGTAACGGATTTGGTATTAAGTGTAAGAAGTGCGGATATAACTATGTAGGCGTGAATGGTATCGGCTATATGTATCCGGTGGAATATGCTTCAACAGTTAAGGATATTCGTGAGGGAAAGCACGGTGAAGAATACCGTAAGTTTTTTGAAGAGCATGAAGATGCTGCAGTTAATTGTGGAAACTGTACTGCTGTCTGTACTAAATGTGGACAGATCGAGGATGTAACTGACTTGTCTGTTTATCTTCCTAAGGCTGGACAAAGCAGTGATGGTTGTGTATTGCCAAGTGTGTTGGAAGATGGTTTCGATAAGTACTTGGAGTACGAGCATAAGTGTTCAGATTGCGGAGGCAAGATGAGAATTATCTCTTTAGAGAATGAGATTAAGAATGGTGCTCTGAAGTGTCCGTCGTGCGGAGAGGTTCTTGTTGAAGATAAAGAAGTAAAGATTTTGTGGGATTGATGTAGTATAATGATTAGGAAGCAAGGGAGCTTTAGATAGACTTCCTTGCTTTTTATTTGGAGGGAATAATATGAAACCGCTAATTGGAGTAGTGCCGCTTGTAGATGAGACAAAAGAAAGCTTATGGATGCTTCCGAAATATATGGACGGAGTTACAGAAGCAGGGGGAATACCGATCATATTGCCTTTAACCAGTGATGGTTCTGTTATTAGTCAACTTCTTGATGAAGTTCAGGGAATACTTCTTACCGGAGGACATGATGTTGATCCGAGGATATATGGTGAAGAACCTATTCCTAAGTGTGGAGCAGCGTGTGTTGAACGTGATTCTATGGAGAAGGAATTATTGGATCAGGCATTAGAAAGAGATATGCCTGTCCTGGGAATATGCAGAGGAATTCAGTTCATGAATGCTTATCTGGGTGGAACACTTTATCAGGATCTTCCTACTCAGTTTGATTCTGACGTTGAGCATCATATGAATCCTCCATATGATGTGCCGGTACATTCTGTAAGCGTTCTTGAAGACAGTGCTTTACATAGACTTCTTAATAAAGATAAACTTGCAGTTAACAGTTATCACCACCAGGCTATCAAAGATAAGGCTGATCGTCTTAAGGTTATGGCAGTATCTGAAGACGGCTTGATCGAGGCAGTGGAGATGCCTGATATGAAATATGTATGGGCAGTGCAGTGGCATCCTGAGTTTAATTACCTCAAGGAGGAGAGTAGTAGGAAGATATTTGAAGAGTTTGTAAGACAGTGTAGCGAATAATACTGTGCTTAAAGATAGATAATTATTTAACCCGACATATGGTTTATGCAGTGTCGGGTTTTCTTGTGCCTAAAATTGCCACACTTTTTTGATTGACTTAATTGGTTTACAGTTATAAACTAAAGTCAGTTTATAGTTATAAACCAAAGGAGCAGGAAGATGGAAGAACTGATGCTTAGTGAGAGCGAACACAGACTAATGGATGTTATCTGGAGACATGCGCCGATTGAATCAGGCAAGCTCGTCAAAGTATGCGAGGCAGAGCTTAACTGGAAGAAGTCGACAACGTATACCATGCTCCGTAAGCTTATCGCTAAGCAGATGGTCAAGAATGAGGATAGTCTTGTGTCTGTACTGGTTGAGCGTGACCAGGTGCAGATGTTCGAGAGCAGGAGAGTCGTAAAGAGAACTTTTGGAGGATCGCTGCCTTCGTTCCTTTTGTCTTTCCTTGAGGACAAGTCATTGTCCGACAGCGAAGCTGATGAACTGATCAAGATTATCGAAGATTACAGAAATGAGAAATGAGGAATCGGGATGATCGAACTTTTCGAAAGTGTACTGAATCTCACACTAACGGGTTCGATAGTTATTCTTTTAATTATCGTTGCACGTTTTCTGTTGAGGAAAATACCTACTAAGTATATCTACGGATTATGGGCTGTGGCGGCTTTTAAGCTCCTTTGTCCAAAGTCGCCTTCTTCAGTGATGTCCGTATTCAATTATCTTCCGAGAAAGAAGATCACCGTAACTCCTGTTAATCTGACTAAAACTCCGGTCCAGACGGTCCACAGGACAGTTGGTACGGTCGTAAGACCTGCCGTTACTTCCGTAACTACCGGTGCTGAAACCACCCGAGTAGCAGCAAACGGAAGTACTGTTGGGATATGGCATGTTCTGATGATCGTCTGGATAGTCGGAATGCTCCTATTAACGATCGGGGTAATATATAAGACCGTTAAGATCTATATGTCCCTGAGAGGAACCAAAAGGATACAGGGAAATGTTTATACGGGACCTTCTATCTCATCACCGTTTGTTTTCGGAATAATAAGTCCAAGGATATATATGCCTGAAGGACTTTCCGATAAGGAATTCCAGTACCTTCTCTGTCATGAGAAGACCCACATAAGAAGGAAGGATATGATCTTTAAGGCTATCGGTATAAGTACCTTGATAGTGCACTGGTTTAATCCGCTGGTGTGGATCGCGTTCCGACTTTTCGAGAGGGACATGGAAATGAGCTGTGATGAAGAGGTAATAAAGAACATAGACAATTCCCTGAGGGCCGATTATTGCATGTCGCTGGTAACTTATGCCCGCAAGAGCTCTGTTCCAAAGTACCTGGTGGTACCGATAAGCTTCGGCAAAAAAGACGTGAAAGTGAGAATTAAAAACATTATGAAATACAAAAAGATGACTAAACTTTTATCAGCAGCATCCCTTGCTTTGGTTGCTGTAATCGCTACAGGATGTTTCTTCAGTGCGAACGACAAGAAGGTCGAGATCGCTAAGGATGACAAAACTCAATCCGCTGAACTTAAGAACCTCTCATATACTCCTGATGAGAGTGATGAAGATGTAGTTGATGAGACTGAAATCGACGAGACTGAAGCTGAGGAAACAGAAGCTTTTACTGAGGAAGATGATTATTACGTTTACGGCGACGATGATTGGACTCCGCCTGAGATCTATTACGAAAACCCTGAAGCGTTACCGATCAACTCCCTCCCGGACGGCGCCTTGTTCGATCTTGATATTCCTTTGCCGGACGGAGCAACGATACTGATCGATAAGGAAATCGCAAATGGAACTGAAATAACGGAAAGTATCATGGATGAAGCCGGCTGTACTGAGTACTACTGGTTTGCAGATGAAGGCGAGAAAGCTGTAGCAGATTTTGAGATCATCATAACGGATCCTCTTTCTGATGAGCAGTTTACTGATTATGTTGATGCTTTGAGAGACTTTGGAATTAAGGATGATTGGTATTCGAGCGCGTTCTATTTCGGATATACCGAAGATGGTCTTTACATCATTATAGATCTGACCCCGGATTTTACGGTCATAAGAGTAGCCGGCTCTACAGATATTGAAAGCAACACATTTATGTATTGCGGCTGATAACTTAGATATCGTGCGTTGATTGTGCCCTCTTTACCGGACAACGGTAAGGAGGG
>CAMYXL010000029.1 GCA_947303255.1 uncultured Clostridia bacterium
AAGCTGCCAAGATGATGACTTGGGATGTGTGGACGATCGTAGTGATAGCTGTTTCAATTCTTCTGATGATCGGCAATTTCTTCATAGTGCACGCTCTCATGCACAGAGTAAACGCCAGGATCAACAGTCCTGACAAGAATTACAACATTGTCCCTATCCCGGGAAAGAATTGATACAAGAATACAGTTAGATGTCCCTGTTCACAGGGAGCAAAGACTGTATTATCGTCAAGAATCCAGTTGTTTGTCCCTGGTCATAGGGACTAGATAACTGTATTTTGCTCGAAAATCCAGTGTTTAATCTCTCTCCACAGGGACTATGAACTGGATTTTCTTTATAAATCCAGTATTCAATCCCTGCTTACAGGGATTACCAACTGTATTTCAGGAGAGAGCGTAGAATTATTATCTCTTGACACTACTACGTATACGAAGTATATTAGTGCTACGTATACGTAGTAAATCAGGAGAATAATGATGAATAAACTATTTAGATTTAAAGTAAATAAAGATACTCTGATATCAATATTCATGGGCCTCGTGATGATCGCCTTAAGTTTTTTGATGATCCCGTTCGGAGGAGATTCAACAAGGGATACGATCATATCGTTTGTGCTTAGAGACCTTCTCATGATCTTTGGTCTGGGCGTTGTATTCGTGTCACTGTATGTTGAGAAGAACGGCTCGAATGTCATTGAGGAATTGGGATTTACCAAACGGAAAATGATCCCGAGCATCATAATAGACATTGTTCTAGCTGCAGGCCTCTTGGCTATATTTCTTAAGGATCAGGTACCAGAAAATGTGCTCTCGCTGAAGAACTTATACGGTGCATCGTATATCATCGTGGCAGGCATTTTCGAGATGACATTTATATACGGTTTTCTTAGGATGACTTTTGAGAAAGCATTTGGGATAATACCGGCTATACTTTTGACATCAGTTTTCTACTCGCTACACCATGCGGGTTTTCAGCCTGAGTTTTTACATCTGTTTCTTGTCGGACTGATGTACAGTTCGGTTTTCTATATCACAAAGAATATGCTGATTATCTTTCCTTTCTTTTGGGGGGTAGGCGCATTGTGGGATGTTTTGGTATCATCAGAAGCAGGTGATGAGATCAAGAACCCGGTATCGTTTTCGATAGCGATCGTGATACTTGTTCTGTCAGCTGCTTGGTTCTTATTTAGGAAGTGGAGGAATAAGAAGAATGCTTTCGAAAACATCAATAGTGATCATGGGAATGCTCAGCAAGGGTGAGATGAATGCCTATGACATGCTTAAGATGATAGAGAAGATGAATATGAAATACTGGTTCCCGATAGGAGCCACGACTTTATATGAAACGTGCATAAGATTAGAGAAGAAGAATTACATAGAGAACACGGGAGAGTCTGATAAGAAGGCGATCTACCACATAACTGAAGAAGGACTTCAGGAATTGAAGAGTACTATTTGTGCACTTTTTGAGAGAGTAGATTTTGATTCGGTATGGTTCTGCCTGGCTGTTATGTACTCGGGTGTTTTAGATAAGAAAGAACTGAAGCGAGAGATCATGATAAGGACCAAGATCCTTGATGAGTATGAGAAGGGAACGATCGCGAATAAGGAACTGATGCTCAAGGAAGATGTCTCGTATATCGAGGTCTGCGCGATCGACAGGATGATACAGATAATCCGCATGGAGAAGGAGACACTGGAGAGATTTGCGAAGAATAATTGAACATATATAATATGATTATTCGTTAAGTTGGATGAGGGAATAGGGAAGATATGAAAAATGTATTTTTGTATACGTACGGATTATTGTATTTGATCGTAGCTGTTTTCGCGGTCATGCTCGCGATATTGATATATCAGATCACAGGTATCTCACTCTTCATATTGATACCGGTCGCATTAGTGATTTCAGCTCCTATAGCATTTATTATCTTTAAGATCCTGATGCTAAGAGAGAAGAATGATCCGATGGCGAAGCTTCACTCGGAATTTATGAAGGAATTAACGACAAACGGTGTTACTGAGAAGATGCTTTCGATGGCTGATCAGGCTATCAATGAGCATATCAACGTAAAACCTGTTGATATTGTATATTTCAAAGACTTTGTTGTGCTTCCTGCAGATCACTTCAATATGATCGGTGACTTTGAAAGAGCAAAGCAGTATCTTCAGTTGATCGATGAAGACGAGATAAGGAGCAAGAGCATTAAATTCATAGATAACGGTTTCTCTTTGCTCACATATTTCATCGTTAAGATCTATACGCTTTATAACCTGAAGGATCAGGCGGGTGTAAAGAGGATATATGATGAGGCGAAGGGACTTTTCGAGAAGCCCGATAAGAATGAGTTTCAGACCATGGTCCTTGATTGTTTGGAGTTCTATTATATGCTATCGGTTTACGAATATGATAAGGCGAAGGTGGTCTCTGACAGATTGATGAGCTATAGAGGCTCCTTTGCTGATAGTCTTATGACCAAATACGCTGTCAGTGCTGAGCTTTACCTTCTTCTCGGGGATCGTGAGAAGGCTACGGAAATAATGAGAGAATGTATTGAGAAAGCCAATTCCGTTAATCCGGTCTTGAAGTTGGAATTTGAACGTCTCGTAAACAGATGGGGATTGGAGCTATAAGATGGAATATAGTCTGAAGTTGTATGAGAGGGCCGTGGATTATAACGGCAGGTTAGTTGTGTTGGTCTGTGATCCGGACCAGCTGGTCATGGTCAATAAAGAGAGCATCAAGTGGGACGGAGTGACACCTCTCACGGTTGATGAGATAGTTCCGTTTCTGAAGTTCTACGCGCGAGAGGTCAGAAAGCCTGAAGATCAGAGAACGATCAAGTATCCGGTCGGTTTCATGGACGGTCTGCCTGGAGAATACGGTGACAGCATAGTCTTTGACGATAACTGCGATCCGATAATAAAGATCGAAGACGGTTATATCAGATCAACCCGCGTCATCTGCGAGTGCGAGAAACTTATCATGTCGCATGCATATTCCGCTACTCGAAAAGCATACAAAGAGACCACACGCTTGCTGAATAATTGCACCTTCCTGGAAAGGACATCGAGTCTTCTCGAAAACACTTACAAGTGCACGATCTGCGGAGAAGTATGGTTCCGCAAAAAACTCTTCCCGGGAAGTTATCCGGTAAAAGCACAGACACAAAACAAAAAGTGGAAATAATACCGAAAAAATCCCTCGTCAACTTTCCGGTCGGCGAGGGCTATTACAATAAAACACTTAAAGTTTATGAGTTATCATTTTTTAACTATAACGATGTTCATGTTTACCTGAGGATTCTGGCTATATGAATGAGAGAACTCTATACTGAGTTCATTCACATAGTTGTTGTTTCCCGTGATCTGGATCTGGTAAGTCTGACTCTTACTGAAGTCGATCTTTACCGTATCGCTGATCTTCTTTGTACCGTCATAGAGAGTTACATTTACAGGATAACCCTTCCATGTATCGTTACTTGGAACAGTGATCTCGACATACTCGACATAACCGTATGGTTTTGCCTTAAGTGTCTTGCCGTTAGTGATCTTTGTTGTACTGTAATCATCATTATTGTCGGCGTTTATATCAACAGGCTGTCTGCACTGCTGAATATCCGCAGTTGTGTGGTAATACCTGTCTGCATTATTAGCAAAGAAGAAATCATATTTATCGTCGACAATGATATGAAGGGTATTTTTTAATGCCAATGACTGACTGTCTGTGTTTACTTTAGATTCGCTTACCATGCCGTCAACGGTCATGTCAGGACAGTTTTTGAACGTAACCTTAGGGCGAACATAATTCGTGAAACTTGTACAGTCTACTTTAAATCTTGAATAAGAACACTTATAACATGTATCGAAAACTACATCACAGCCGCCGTTAATGATCATCCAGTCTTCTGAAACAGATCTTTCTGTCTCATTCTTTATATATGCTGCTGCATTTACGTTACAGTACTGGAAAACAACCTTAGGGAAGTTCTTGGAATTGCTGTTTGTCTTAAGAAGTGTCTTACCCGGATGGATCTCAAAACGTGCACCGATCACCAATACCTGAGGCGCATTTCCGGCACCCAGATTACCCTGATCATTGATATCGAAATTGAATACACAACCGCCCGGACCCGGGATGATCGATCCGTTATTGATCGTTACTCCGGTTCCTGACTTGAAGAGGAATGCATCTCCCTTGAAGGACTCGATATCGGTATTATCAAATCTCCAGTTAACAGCCTGAGGATTTGTAAGGATAAAGAGTTGGCATTTATTTTTATCTGTTCCGCAGTTAGCGATCTTACAGTACGCAAATGTTATCTCCGAATTCATGACGAAACTTCCGCTCTTTACACAATCGATGATATTGTGGAAAGAACCGAATCCGCATGAGAAGAACTGCATTCTCTGCTGACCGTCATTTCCTGCAGTAGTGAAATTCATGAACATATTATTGTTGTTTCCGAGGAAATTTATGTCCCTGATCGTCGTAAAGGCAAACAGTGTCTTGCCGCCGCTGGTCTTGGAATTAAAAAGTATATCGCCTGAGAACTGGATAATAGTACTTTCTCTTCCTGCTCCATAGATCTCGAACATACAATACTGAAGCGGCTTATTATTCGTTGGCTTTATATTCTCATCGAAAACGGATCCCGTGATCTTATAGTTACCGCTCGGAATATATATGGTCTGGCAATGACGCCAACCTGAACTTCCGATCGTATAGCTCTGTCCTACCGACTCTGCGAACATCTTCCTAAATGCCTGTGTATCATCAGCCTTTCCGTCACCGACGGCACCGAACTGCTGAGGAGTCAGTGCGCCCTCGAATGATGTGACGCTGTTTACGTATTTTTGTACAGTTACATAGACGCAGGAAGTGTTGCCGCCATAGTTAGCAGTAACGATCGCTGTTCCTTCAGATAGACCTATGACAGTTCCGTCCTCACAAGCAACAGCAACAGCTTCGTTGTCAGACTTAAATGTTGATCCGTCAACCTTAACGACTGTACCGTTCTGGTCCGTGATATCGATCCTGCCGGAGCATCCGCACATGATAGTCAGGTTTGCATCCTTGATCTGAAGTTTAGTGTTAACAGGTGTAATTCCGTTGTTTCCTGAAGGTGTTGTGCTTCCGGAATTGGAAGAGCCTGAAGAACTTGAAGATCCGCTTGAAGATGAACTCGAACCCGAGTTGTTGCTTGATCCTGAATTACTTCCTGAATTGGAACTGCTGCCGGAATTAGAAGAACCGTTTGAACCGCTCTTATCTGCATCAGGACGAAGTGTATTAGTTGTGTTCTTATCTTCGGAGATCTTGCTGCCCTGAACGATTCCGTAATCGGCACAGATGGACTTGAACTCAGGTGACATTGCAAAGCCGTTAAAGACCTGTTCCTTGGTGCTGCCGTTCTTCATGTCGCCGACCCAGAAGTTTCTTCCTGAATCATCAGCCTGTCTTCCCATGAGAGCGTTATAAAGATCGTCAATGTATTCTGAATAATACTTGTTGCTGTTCTCGTACTCTGCTGAGAAGAAGAAACCGTATGCAGCTGAAGTACCTGAGATCCTTCCGCTAAGAAGTTCATCAGTCCAGTAATTCATTCCGTCTCTGTCGCACTTACGGCCGAGAACGATCTCATAAAGTCTCTCGACAAAGAAGTTGGTGCGGATGACTTTGTTTGAATCGTAATTAGGCATGTATGTACCTGCAACGACATCAAACGAACCGCAAAGTTCAAAGAACTCGTTTGAGTTCGCAAATCCGGTGAAGATCTCCTGACGTGTCATTCCGTCATTCATGCACTTTACCCAGTAGTTGAAACCGTCAGTGTCAGCTTCTCTTCCGAAGAAAGCATCGTACATGATCTTTACGTAATCTTCATTGGAATAACTTTTCTCCTGAAGCTCTTTGCTGAAGATGAAACCTGAAGCAACTGCCACACCGGTTTCCTTCTTGTCCTTGAGCTCGTTGACCCAGTAGCTGAGTCCGCCGTCATCAGGATCTCTTTTAAGACAGACTTTGTATAGTCTCGTAACGAATTCGCGAAGTTCCTGATCCTGGTCAGCCGCACTTACGTTAGCTGCCGAGATCGGGAAAAACGCGAACAACAAAACGGCAGTCAAGATCGCTGCCGTGACCTTAAGTATTCTCGTTTTCATATAGCCTCCCAAACTTTTTTTCTCATTTCACTTAAACAAAAATACTACTGCATTCTTTATTTATTCTCGAAAACGAGGTCACGTTTTCGAAAATAATAAGAATTTGATTCATTATACTTAAATGTGAACAAAATGTAAACAGAATGTGAGCAAATAACTAACAAAAACAGGGCTATTGTGTCAAAATCTTGACAACGATAGCCCTGCGGTTAAACAAGATATCTTATTGTATGCCGTAAGTCGAGGTCGGATAAAGATGGAAGATCTGGCCGTCAACTGAAACAAAATAGTATTCGCCTGACTTGGAAGGGTAGATATGATGATATTCATAATCGGATATGGTCTGTTTATACTCTTCGCCGCCTTCCGCGTATTTCATGGAGTAGTGGATATGAGTCCTGCGGTTTAAGCTGCTGTAGTTCCTTTCCATGTTCTTTCCAAGGTACGATTTCGTGACTATGTCGAACTTGGCGTTCTTAGGAGAAGCAGGGAGCTTAACGCCTATTATAACGAATGCAACGATAATTGCTGCTATAGCGATGGCAGCAGGGGTCGCGAACAGCATGATGTTTCGCCTGTTCTTTGGCCTGTCGAAGATGCGAGCGTCTGCTACTTCGATGATGATCATGGATATGAGCCAGATCACCGCTATAGAGACGACTGCACAGATTATTGTCACTACAGTTGTTACGACTTTATATCTGGAAACGTAGAACTCTTCATAATCGGCTCTCATGATATCGTCTGTAAGTGCCGTATCAGGATAAGAATCCTTTCCCGTAGAATCATCAAATTCGGAATATGCACCGATCTTGTCCTTCACGATGGCAGCGCCGCTGTATTCATTTATCTCGAAAAAGATAAGGCCTATGCATAGAGCCATCAACACGATCATTATCGGATAAATGATCTTCTTGACCTTGCCGATCTTTCTTAATTCCTCAGTCCTGTCCTCTATCTTTGAAGTTTCTTCTACAGATACCTTTGTCTCTTCGGCTTCAGGTTCGAACATTGCTCCGCAGTCATCACAGACAAGGAATTCGTTTCCGGGTTCATCAGTCAGATGGCCGCCGCACTTAGGACATTTCTCTAACATGCTATTCTCCTATCTAATGCATCATCCTATACTCCGTTATTATAGCAAAACGAAAGAGAGTTATAGATATTCAGATAGCAGAGTGAGTACTTCTAAGATTGTCTCAGTACGGTAATATCCTTGCTTCTATACACTTGTTCAAGAATTCTTCGCTTCTTGTAAATCCGTATACCGCGGCCTCTCTGGAGTTGCCGTCATTTAAGAACTTCACCCAGAAATTGAAACCTTCAGTCTCAGGGTCTCTGTCCATGAATGTCTTATAAAGGCGGGTCACAAACTCCTCGTTTGAGAGGTTCATCGATTCCATCTCAGGGCTTAGGAAGAAGCTGACACCGACGGATTCACCCGTGCTGATAAAATTTGAAAGTTCATTTGCCCAGAATTCTTTTCCATCAGGATCAGACTCGCGCTTCAAAGCCGTGGTGTACATCCTTTCCACGAAAGCATAAGTCAGATCACCAGGTGCGATCTTCACTGAAGGTTTTGTGGTTCCGCCTGAACGGATACCGTACTCGGCACATGTGTTCGCCCACTCCAGTGAATAGATGAAACCGTTCGCGACAGCCTGCCTGTCATTTGAACCGTCCTTAAGAGAACTTACCCAGAAATTAAATCCGGCATCATCAGGTTCTCTTCCGAAAAATGTTTTATAGAGGATAGTTACGAACTCTTCGTCAGAAGTTTTCCTGTCGATAAACTCCTTACTGAAGATAAAGCCCTGAGCAACTCCTGCGCCGCTTTGCTTGAACGTATAAAGTTCATCAGTCCAGAACTCAAGACCGCCCTGTTCCGGGTCTCTGTTAAGAACATACTTATAGAGCCTGCTTACAAAATCCAGGATCTGCTGCTTCGGATCTTGTTCAGTAACTGAAGATCCCGGAACAGATGCAGGTTTATTTGTAGGCGTACCAGTCGGATTATTAGAAGGTGTTCCCGTTGGTTTATTAGTCGGTGCACCTGTCGGGTTATTTGCAGGTGTTCCTTCTGAAGCAGTCCAGCTCGGAACAAGTTTCAATCTGTTGTTGGAAAGGTTATTCTTGTTATCGAATTTAACTGTCGGATCTTTGCCTTGAACGAGAGGATTATCGATATCGTACATAGCAAGACAGATGGTCGCATTCTTATCAAGAGTACCGTTATATTCGAACAGGAAATACTTCTCATCTCCGTCATGGAAAGTACCCTTTTCGATAAGTATCGGTGTACCGAAATCAGAGATCTTCTTTCCGTTCTCATCAGTGATCTCAGCTGCTAACTGTATGTTGAAAAAACAAGATGCAAGACCTGTGTTTTTGATCGAAACGACAAGCTTATTATCGTAACGGGATGCAGCAGTTACAGTGAAGTTATAACCGAGTTTATTGCACATCTCATCGATAACATCTTTTTGCTCATTATAAAATTCATAACTGCAGTGACCGTCCTGATCGAGCGCGAAGATTGAAAGGTGAGATATCTCAATGGTCTCGCGGAATCTTTCAGGAGTCCAGTTAACAAGAGAGAATTTGGTCTCTCTTACCGTGTCTCTCATCCATGCATATGGCCAGTAATTCTCGCCGATAACAGGCATGTTTGCTTCGTAAGTCGGAACCAAACTCCACTCAGCATTTCCAAGCGAGATAAGTCCGTCATCACGCTTCGTGATACCAAGTGACAAAGCATACTGATAGATCTCTCCGCGGGCATTGGAAGGGAGGACTAAAACGGATTTTTTGAATGCATTCGCATAGCAGTCCAGCATGTCTTTCTGGATTTCGAGTGAAGGCATGAATTCACCTTCGACAAATGAGTTGTGCCACTCACCGTAGTCACCGAAAGGTCTTACGTCTATAAATTCTACTCTCGGATCACCGTCGTATTTTTCTGCCAAGGCCTTTGCGAATTTCTTGCAGGCATCAAGATATTTCGGATCATCCCACTTAGGAAATTCTACTACTTCAGTCGGTTTATCTTTAAGCTTTGCGCTATACTTTTTGGCACCCTTGTCGTAGACCCACTGAGGAACATAATCTTCATTGTGATATGAAGAATACGGCATGATACGGATGCCGTATGTAAAGCCGCGCTTCTCACATTCTTCAAGCATCTCGTCGATCTCATCCCAGTTATAAATATCTTCTGCGGGGTTAAGATTACACCACTTAGGAGAGCCGCTTACGATCGTGCAAAGATTCCATGCCTGATTATTAAAAGGACCATTGATACCGTAATCGAATTTGTCGGACATCATATAAGGATTATGTGCCGTCATGACAAATCCCTTGTGAGGGTTAGCGATGATGCCGCCTGAGACTTCTGCCTCATATATGACACTCGGAGTCTCATCGAAAACATACGGGTTGCCGGGTGCTGCCGGCTCAGCCTTAGGGAAGAGTATGTCAGCTGCCATCTGCGCCATCTTGTCGGCGCCCTTCTCATTTAAGAGAACACCTTTTACGTAGTAGTCTTCATTGTAGTAATAGTAATTCAAAAGGAGCATCTCAAGCCAAGGGCTGAACAGATCTAAGACCTTTACGTTTTCGCTCTTGGCGATCTTATCGATAGTAGTACTGAACCACTTTTCTTCAGGAAGCGGATATTCAAAATGATCGTCTTCTTCGCCGTGCTGTTTAACAAGATAGATCGTCATGTCCTTCTTCTTTGCACGGCGCACGACATCAGTTAAGTCTTTCTCATAAGTAGAGGAACTTATCGAATTCGGATGAAGAACAGTTTCATCAACATAATCGTTGATGCCTGAAGTAAGGATAAGGATATCACCTTTCTTGCCGTACGCTTCGACTGTAGGTAAGAGGACTTGTCCTATCTCACCTGCGGAAACGCCGCTTGCAGAGATGTTCCTTATGTCATACTTGTTTGTATCGATGTACTTTCCGAGATACTGACCCCAACCATGTGCATCGTCAGGTGTTATGTTGTAAAAACACGCGCCTGACTCGTCACCGCAGATCCAGATAGTTGGTTTAGTCGTAGTTTCCGTTGAAGTCTGCTCGATCTCTAACGTGCTTATAGAAAACTTGGTGCCTGCACCTGCGCCGGCAGAGATATTAAGTTGACCATCAGTTACCGGAATGGTAAAGGAATCTGTTGCATTGTTTCCTGTCAAAAAGAAAAGCTGATTATAGCCTTCGGCAGTGATAGTAACTGAATCAGCATTTCCTGTCGTAACAGTGATCTTATAAACGCCCTTAGGAAGATCCACATTGAACGGAGTACTTTTTTTGAAACGGACTGCATCAGAAAGTGCGCCTGTTCCGCCTGCGCTTTCGTTTTCTACTTTGCTGGTATCTGTAAATCCGTATTTATTTGTTGTGTTATATTTATCGGAAGCAGATACGCCTGTGTATCCGCTGGCGACACCGTTTCCGCCAAAATCGAATTTCCTTGAGTATAATGCTGCAGCTTCAACTTTCGTGTTGATCGGGAATAATGCGAGCACGATAACTAACGTGATAAGTAACGAAACAAATTTCTTCAAAATAAAACCCTCTCAGTTAATAAAATCCAAGAGATTATAAAATCATGATAACTATGAGGATTATTGATTTATTGTTTTTTATATCAAATACCTAACCCAATGTGATGCCGATATAACATAATTTACTGACGGTTATTTTTTTATAAAAGGATAATGCCTATTTTTTTCGAGAAAAGGAAGAAGCCGAAGGATAACCTCCGGCTTCAAGCCTCTGCTTGCCCTAGCATCAAAATTAACCTTTAACGGCACCTGCCGTAAGACCTTCAACAATCTGGTTAGCGAAGATACAGTAAACGATTATCGTAGGAATGACTGCGATAACGATTCCCGCAAACATCTGTGTGTAGTTCGTATGGTAAGGACCGACGAACTTTGTAAGTGATACAGGAAGTGTCTTCTGTGCTTCTCTCGAAATAAATACCATTGCCAAGAGCAATTCGTTCCAGTTACTTACGAATGACATAAGACCTGTTACCATAAAACCTGTCTTAGCCATCGGAAGTGCGATCTCAAAGAACATACGCGGAACGGAACAACCGTCCATTACGGCTGATTCGAACATCTCGTTCGGGATACCTTTGAAGAATCCCACCATGATATAGATGGTGATAGGAAGCGAGAATGTTACGTACGGAATGATAAGTCCGATCAGTGAGTTGGTCAGTTTCCATGAAGAGAACTGAATAAAGAGCGGGATCAACACACAGTGGATCGGGATCATCATGCCGATCATAAAATAGGTGAGCACCAACTTCGATAATTTCCAACGAAGACGTGCGATACCGAATGCAGCCATAGAGCCGATGAGAAGTGAAACGATCAAAGTGATAGAACATACGATAAACGAGTTCAATGTAGCTTTACCGAGATTACCCATCGTCCATGCGAAACTGTAGTTCTCGAACATCAATTTGTCAGGCATCGCCCACGGTGAAGTCATAAGGACTTTGTCATCTTTCAAGGATGTGATAACTACCCACAAAAGAGGGAGGATATATATCAGCGCAAGTAGGATGAGAAATCCGTATATAAGACCTTTCACGAGGTTATGCGTGGGGTTGCCGCGTTTGTGTTTAATTGGAGCAGTGTTGTTCATATAGAGCCTCCTTTACATATCGTAATTGTCGACCTTGACGAACTTGTTGATCACAAAGGTCACAATAAGACACATGATCAAGAGAACAACACCGATCGCACAGCCGTAGCCGAGTTTATTGAACTTAAATGCCTGATCGTAAAGATGTGTCGCAAGTACATGTGCACGGTTGCCCAAAAATCCTTCAGGGATCATGTTGTAAACGAGATCGAAGAACTTCAAAGAACCGATCGCATTAAGGCTCATAGCCGTCGCGATCATAGGCCTTATCAATGGCAACGTGATATGGAAAAATGCCTGTGTCGGAGTACATCCGTCAATTGCTGCTGCTTCGTAAATATCCTTACTGATACCGGACATCTGAGCCATGTAAAGCATCATGGATTGTCCGACATACTGCCAAAGAGCTACAAACGAGATTACGATGATCGGAAGGATGATCGTACCTTCTGTGTTGAACAGCCACTGAGGTCCGTTCATACAGTCGTCGATCCAACCGAATGATTCCATCATCTTGTTGATACCGAGAGAAGGAGTGAAGACGAACATCCACAAAAGTCCTAATGCGGCACTACTTAAAACGCAAGGAAGGTAGTAGATATTTTTAAAGATATTACGACCTTTCTTGATGTTAGTTAATAACGCTGCAAGTATCAGACCGAACAGGAGCTGAGTCACACATGAGAACACCATGAAGAACATGGAATTCTTAAATGCGGTCCTCATCGTCTCATCCTTGGTAAACAGTTTTATGTAGTTCTTGAAACCTGCAAACTCAATAGGATAATTCGTCTTGTAATCACAAAATGAATAGTAGACAGCTTTGCAGATCGGTATGAATAAAACCGCAGTAAAGAGAATAAAAGCCGGCGCCAGAAAAAGTATAATATAGCGTTTTCTACGTAAAAGCTTATCCATAGTTTTTCCCTTTTAAGAATGTCAGTCCCGCCGTGACAGGACTGACATCCTTGCTAAAAATTTTTAGTTTAATGGCTGGCTACTCCCAGACATTTTCTTCATAGTATTGTTGTATCGGTTTTAACGCCTCCGCAGGGTCAGTACCGTTGTAGATCTCTACGAAACAGTTATCAAATGTTGAACCTGCTTCTGTATCATAGAGAGACTCGTTATAGAATCCGAATGTGGAGTTTGCACTCTTGAAAACGTCCATAACATAAGCGAGCTCAGGTGGAGCTACAGTTGTGTCATACTCAACGTTAGTTACAGGGATCTTACCGCCCTTTTCAGCTGTGTACTTCTGAGCTGTATCGTCTACGAAGTACTTCATCAAAGCGATGGCTGCGTCTGGGTTCTTTGTTGTGGAACTCATGCAAAGGGAGTCAGACTTAGCGATGACTCTGTTAGGATCTGCGGTTGAACCGGAAACTGCAGGGAATGGGAATACTCCAACCTTCTGCTCGAAACCAGGCTCGCAGCTTCCGTTGATCTGACCGATAGCCCATGAACCCTGGATAAGGATTGCTGCGTTTCCGTTATAGAAAGCTGCTGTAGCGATATCGTTGTCGTCACCTGCTGCTGTCGGCTGGAAGTACTGACTGAGCTGCTGGATCTGCTTACCGGAGTTGATAACCTTGGAATCCATCCAGTCTGTCTTGTGTTCCTTGATATCGTTGAGGTCCAATCCGTTTCTGTCACAGAGGTAACCTGCAACCATGGAAAGACACCAAGCGGTACCTGCGGAAATAGTGATAGGTGTGTAGCCCTTAGCCTGGAGTTTCTCACATGCAGCGAGAAGATCATCAAATGTCTCAGGAACTTCTGCGCCTGCATCTGCGAACATCTCAGTGTTATAGAATACACAAGCTGCTGCGATGTTGAGAGGGATAGCATAGATACCTGCGCCGTTCTTTGCTTCGTCACCATATGTGCTGCCTGCAAATACTGCGTCAGATGTGAATGTCTGCTTCCATCCGTCCTTGTTAAGGTAATCATCCAACTTAGCTGCTACACCAGGGATAACGTAATCGTTCATGTTAGCACCAGGTGATACGATGAATACGTCAGGTGTCTCGCCTCCTGCGACCATCGTGTTAAGCTTGTTGTAGTATTCCTCAAGGTTCGTTGTAACAGGTGTGCAGTGATACTGTCCTGCGTAATCTTTGTTAAAACGATCGATGGAATCTTTATAACCTTTTGTGATCAAGTCCTGAGATGCTTCCAAGTCATCCCAGACCATAAAGGTTATCTCCTTAACACCGCTGTCGTTACCTTTACTACATCCGGCTAAAACACTTACTGAAAGTACTGTAGCCATGAAGAGTGCCAATAACTTCTTTTTCATTTTTTCAACCTCCTTTTCGTTGTTGAACGATCCTTCGTCGTTCGAATTGGAATCAATATAGCAAAGGGGGTATAAATCGACAAATTTGTCATAGTTTTTTGATGTCAAAATATTGGTATTATTTGGTCGAAACGTTTTGCTCGAAAACGGTATAGAAACCAACAAAAAAGTTGTGTTTATCAATGCCTTGAAATGACGTTGTGTCAGTTGTTTTGAAGATTTTGCATTTCCGAAAATGAACGATAAAAACAGGCCTTTCGGATCGACGGAAAATGAAGTGATGCTAACGAGTAATATTACATTTTTACATTGTCTATAATCGGGCTATAAAATGACCCAAGATTACATTACATTACCGTAATTCTACATAATGAGAATGTGATATAAAAGACATCAATCTGATATAAGTGTAAAAGCCTAAAACTCGGGCGTTTTTGAGCGAAAAATGATCAGAAAACATGACAGTATTTTGCGATGAAAATATTGTCTTTTTTATAACACAAACTTACAAAAATGTAATGCAAAAAAACGGGGTGAAATGCCCGTTTTTCAGTCGATTTCGGGCAAATGACAAAATCGATAAACAGATGTGTGGATAGTGTGTTGATTGTTGTAGTTTGTGTGTGGATTTACGTAAGATCGGAACGCATTTTTCGCCTTACTCTGTTGATGTGTCTTTCAAAAGTTCCGTTGTTTAAAAGTTCAGTTAAGACCAGCTGTTCGAAGGTCGGAACGGTGCAAGAATAAAACCCGAGTTTCTGATTAAATTTTGAAAGCAGGTTTTCAGGCAGGAGCATATAGCCTACACGAAGTGCAGGGGAGATCGTTTTCGAGAATGTGTTGAGGTAGATGACGTTATCTTTTGTGGCCATGGAAAACAATGTCTCAACGGGTTTTCCGAGGACGGAAAATTCCGATTCGTAATCGTCTTCAACTATTACTCTGTCAGCGGAATCAGCCCACCTTATGTACTCGTGTCTTTTGGATGCGGAAGCGGAGATTCCGGTTGGAAAACTTCTAAAAGGAGAGATATGAAGAACGGTCGCTTTTGTTCTATCCAAAGCCTTACTTTCAATGCCGTCTTTTCCGAGTGGAAGAAGCTCATATTTTATGTTGGAATTTCCGTATACTCTCTGGATCTTTTCATATGACGGATCTTCAAGCGCGAATATGTTTTCGCCCAACAAACCTGCGATGAGATTATAAAGATATTCAGCTCCAGAACCGATGATGATCCTTGAAGGATCGATTCGGATATCTTTGTTACGTGCGAGGTATCTGGAGATCGCTTCCTGAAATTCCGGAAGACCGCAGTTAGGTGATTTGCTTAAGATGTCTTCCTGGCGGTTAGTAAGGATCGTCCTCATTGTTTTCGAGAGGACGGAGACAGGGAAGACGTAACCTTCCTGTGAGGCGGATATCTGATGAAAAGAAGGAAGGTTATCTTCAGGAAATGACGAGAAACCGTCTGAGTCACGGAAGGAGACAAAGTAGCCGCTCTTTTCCACGCTTCTTATATAACCTTCATCGCGAAGGAGGTCGTAGGCATGTTCAACGGAGATGACGCTGACGCCGAATTGAGAGGCCATGGTCCTTTTTGAAGGGATCTTGGTGTTATATGGATAGACGCCGTCAACGATGTCTTTTTTGATGTGATTATATAGTTTAAGGTACGATGTCTCGTTGGTCTTTCTTTTCATCTGGTTATATAAAAAACTCCGAATCTGGTTATTTCATATGTTCAGATTAGTTGTAACATAGTAGCTGTCGGAAGACAATAGCAACTTACAGGAGCGAGGGCAACAAAATGAGCGAGCATGAGAAAGACAAGCGCAAGATAAGAAAGATAGCTTATATAGGAGTATTGGCGGCACTGATATTTGTCGGAACGGAACTTCATATTCCGACAGCCATAGGACACGTTAACTTAGGCGATTTGATAATACTTGTAGCATCATATATATTGGGACCTATCGCAGCGGTTCCTGCTGCAATCGGTGCAGCTGCAGCAGACCTTATCTCAGGTTATGCACAGTACGCATTACCGACATTTCTTATTAAGGGGATCATGGGTCTTGTCGCAGGTCTCATAATGAAGAGAAACAGTGAGAATAAAGTATCTCTTCCGCGTAAGATATTAGCGGGAGTCATAGCTGAACTCATAATGGTCGCAGGATACTTCGCTTTTGAATCTCTGCCGTTTATGTACGGTGTGGCAGCTGCTGCAGGATCTATCGTTCCTAATCTTATCCAGGGCGGTATAGCTATCATCGGAGCGATCCCTCTGACATACGTTAAGGTCTTCGACAAAGTACGCGTTTGATCACTTAATAGTGTTTTGTTTTTCATGAGAAAATGTCCCGAAAGTGCATAGCATTTCCGGGACATTTTTATATCTTAGAATTTGACTGCGAATAAATTATAGACCAACTTGACGTACCAAGGATTTTTCTTGTACATGGCCTTCGTTGTTCTCTTGCTGATATCGACAAGATCACTAAGTTCTTTATCCTTTATCATCTCGTTACTGAAGGCAGCTTTCTCTGCTATGAACGTTGCCCGTTTCGGAGGACGGGACTTAAGGATCTTCGTGGTGAACTTAAAGTAATGATAGTAAGATCTTGTCCTTTCATTTATCTCCTTGGTGGAGAACTGCGACTTCCAATAGAGCACGTATACCAGACGGATCAAAAGAAGAGAAACGACGGATATCATTCCGATAAGACCGAAACCGATGACGTTAGTCAGATCCAGTTTCTGTTTCTCATTTTTCTCCTCGATCTCATTAGTTTCAGCAGTGGTCGGTTCGTTCTTCTGAGTCTGTTTCTGATCGACAGGAGTTGGTGTATTTGTTGCTCCGTTATTCTGGTTGTTATTGTTGTTAGGATCAGGTGATGTGAGATAAGATACCTGCTGATATTCAGGATAGTACTGAGCGATCGCATCGATGTTGAAGTTCCTTGCTGCTCTGTCATTACCCGGAGTGGAATCACCCATTACCCATCCGAATTCAGGAAGATAGAATTCGAACCACGCATGCGCATCTGTTGAGTAGACATTACGCTCATGACCGAACGGAAGACCGGAGATCATGTAACCGTCAACATAACGTGCCGGCACACCGATCATACGAAGAAGTATGACTGTTGTGGTTGCGTAGTGTACGCAGAATCCTGTTTCACTGTCTGCCATGAACCATGCGACAAAATCAACATCGTCAGGCGGATAATCAGTGTTCTTATCGTACCAGTGAAGATCACTTACGAACTCAGTGACGGCTCTTACTTTGTCAGCGACGGATACATCGATTTCTCCGTTTAAGATCTGCATATACCAGTCCGGAAGCATGCCTGTATCGATTATTGCTTGTCTTGTTTCTTCAGGAACTTCAAGGTTTTTTCCGTAGACGTAATCGTTAATATACTGATCGGAATAAAGAGACCCGCACTTTTCAGGTACAGAGGCACTGGCAAATGAATAGCCGGAGTTATAGAAATTGAGAGCACTTGTTTTCGCTGATAACGGAGTAAGCGAACCGGAATAAGATGATGAAGAACCGTCTTCTCCTTCGACCACGATCACCTGATCGGTATCTTCTGCAAATACGACCGCAGAGCCTGAAATGAAATCTCCGTAATAGGCAGTATAATCAGAACCGTAATTATAAAGGTCAATATAGTAAGGTGTCAGACAGACATCGTGATCCACTGCATATGAAATATAGATATTATATTGACACGGAACAAATTCGATCGGAGCAGATGTATCCTTACCCGTAAAGGGATCAGGAACATAATCTACACTCTTCCAGACATTGTCTTCGTAAACATCTTTGGAACTTGCCTTAAGATAAAGATAACTTCCCTTGTAGGTCGGTATCGAAGGATTATTATATTCAGGGTTCTCTGATTTAACGACACTGCATACCGTATAAAGCGGCGGATCGAAATTACCTACTGCGGAAAGATCAGTATCTGCTCCGGATATAGAACCGAATCCTTGAGCGATATTCTCCATGAGCTCATTTGTAACTTCATTGCCATCAGCTTTATTAAGTGCATTCATTACGTGTTTGTTGGACTTAAGAGGAGACTTTAATACCAAGGATCTGATCGTCGTTAAGCTCTTTTGTGCGAGCCTGTCTTTATCGTATGTATTCTGCGGGAATATAACTCCGAGAAGAAGCATAAATGCAATGATCGGAACGATCATTATAAGAGTCTTGTTTTCCGAACTCTTTCTCTCTTTATTTCGGAAAACATGGACCAATACCAGGAGAATGACACCGCCCAGGGCAAGTTCAAAAGCGATCTGATCAGGGAACATGAAAACAAGTCCCACGGCGCAGATGAAATACGGCAGATAGAAAAGCAGCGCAGTAATAATATCTCTTCGTCTTACGATGAAAAATGTCGTAAAGACTGTAGGGATAAGATTATAGAACACGAACAGGGTCGTCAGCGCGGATCTGCCTCTGCTGTAAACACCGAACGATCCCGGAATGGCCCTGAAAGTATTCTCCTGAAGTGAGTTCAAAACGACCTTGAGACCTGCCCAAATATCAAAGATATCGAAGTAGACCATGAACGCGAATCCCAAAGGTACGAGGACCATCGGAATGAATGAGAAATATACTTTCTTCGTGTAGTGGATCGGAGTTATTACCAAAGATGCGACAATAGAAAAAAGAACTATCGCAGGAAGTGAGATCCTGAGATTATACGTGGACGTCATCATCCAGGTAAATCCCAGATTTAATATGGTGGTGATTATGATCGACAGGAAAAATGTCCTGACGCCCGGAGCATCATATCCGGCTTTTCTCTTAACAACATTAGCCGGCATTTGACGCCTCCTTAGGTATTCTCATATGAAGTATCCTGAAGATCGCTCTCTCGAGGTCTCTTTGTGATTGAATATCGAATGCGACCTCACGTTTTCTCGGAGGAAGTATCCTGATCTTGTGTGTGATGTCGTGGTTCAAAAAGTATGTCGAAGTAAAGAGCATCTCGCCAAGTTTCCTGTCGAGAAGATCTCTGTCTTCCTGAAGTTGCATGAAGACACGCGAATGTCCGAAGCACTCTTCCTGAGCTTCCTTGACGAGCATCTTGTCCTTCTTAGCAGACGCCTTCCAGTGAATTGACTTAATAGGGTCGCCCTTAACGTACTCTCTGATGTCATAGATCTCGGAGTGAGGCGAATTTGATTTTTTTAATCTTCTTGCTCGAAAACCATTTAAGTTCGGCATGACTTCCGGCATGGTCGGAACAGGCCTTACCACGATCTCGCATCTTTTCGGAAGCTTGCGGTTGATGTGGAAAAGACCGAAGATGTCGTAGACGCTTATTTTCGAGATGACATATGTATATGATCCGCAGTGTGATGTGTCCACAGGGATCGCGGAAATGGAATTGTCTCTTTTGGAAAAGCTGATGTCGGAAGTCTTTCCTTCCATTATGTCAGTGACTTTTGCATTGAACCTGCAGAATGAAAAATGCGATGACGCGCCCTTGATCCTGACGTTGATGGATACATCTTCGCCATGCTTAACAAGGCTCGGGAAGATGACCTCGTATTTGAACATGATCGCTGAAAAAATGCATAATCCGAGCGCGACAAAAGGGAAGATCAGTACGATCACCAAACAGAACCACGCCGCCCACATTTTATAGAAGAGGAAAAATACGAATGTGGCGATGAGCAGACCAATGTACAGACACCAATTCTTCAACATTTCAAATTAGACCTTCGGAACAGGAACCGTCTTAAGGATCTCCTTTGCAACATCGGCCGTGCGCTTGCCGTCAACTTCAGCTTCAGGCGTGAGGATGAGACGGTGGCACATGACAGGTCCGAAGACTGTCTGCACGTCAGACGGAGTTACATAATTTCTCTGCTGCAGATATGCGAACGCTCTCGCCATTGAGGTGAGCGCGATGGTAGCACGAGGGCTCGCGCCTCTCTCGAGGTCCTTGTGATTTCTCGTCATGCCGGAAAGGGCAACGATATATTCAAGAAGCTGATCATTGACGAAGACCCTGTTAACTTCATCCTGCAGCTGAACAAGAGTTTCCTTGCTGCAGATCCTGTTAACGTACTCCATCGGATTAGCACCGTTCTTACGTGACTCGAGCATATTCTTCTCGTCAGCTGCAGCAGGATATCCCATGGAGATCCTGATCATGAATCGGTCGATCTGCGAGTCCGGAAGAAGCGACGTACCTGATGCGCCTGCCGGGTTCTGTGTCGCGAAAACAGTAAACGGCTTAGGAAGAAGATATGTCTTACCGTCGACCGTAACCTGTCCTTCCTCCATCGCCTCCAAGAGAGCCGACTGGGTACGTGACGATGCTCGGTTCAACTCATCTGCCAGGAACAGATTGTGGAAGATCGAGCCCGGCTGATACTTCATCGTATTTGTCTGTTTATCGAAAATGGAAAATCCCGTGATGTCCGAAGGGAGAACGTCAGGCGTAAACTGAACACGTCCGTAATCCAATCCCATTGTTTTCGAGAAAGCAAGAGCCATTGTGGTCTTACCGACACCAGGGACATCCTCTATAAGGATATGTCCTCCTGCAAGTATTCCCGTCAAAGCCTGAACGATGACGTAATCTTTACCGCAGATAACTTTTTTGACTTCCGTAATGATCTGATTAGTGAGCTGACTCATATGAATATACTTCCTAAAATTAATAACAGAAGCATTATACAATAAAAAGAAGCCCTAATGAAAATCAAATGGGAGATTTTTGTGTGAGTTACAGGCTCAGCCGACATTTACGCTGACGAACGGTGACTCGCCGACAGCATTATCGTCTCCGATGATCCTGATCGTATAGTGATCAGCAGGAAGTACCAACTGTGTATTGATCGTCCTTGAAAGACCGTTCGGAATATCAGCGCCGAAGACCTTGCCTTCCTTGTCACCGACGACTTCAACTTTGTAGTCACCCTTTGCTTCGACCATGATGAGCATGAGAGTAACTTCTCTTTCTTCCTCAACGGTGAAATCGAGCTCTTCATCTTTTTTCTCTTCGGTTACGTCATATCCGAGTGATGCATTAAGAAGCTGATCGTTCATCGATTTAAAGGACTGTGCCAGAGTAAGGCCGGAACCTGTTATGAACATGACGCCTGCAAGGATTCCCGCGAAGAGGAATCTGATCTTTCTGTGATTTTTCGGATCGAGGAGCATGGCACCCAATACGAGAAGGATCGGAGCCGTGCATGCCATGATGAGATATACGCCGAGATATGATCCGATATTGACTTCGCCCACTGCTTCAGTTGCTCCGGTTCTGGCAGAAAAATAACCGACTATAACTGAGAACAGGTTATTGCCCAGATGCATCAGCATCGACAGAAAAAGATTGTTGCTCTTTACGACAGCGAATGTAAGAACTGCTCCAAGGATTGCCGTAACGCCGAATCTTAATACGGATACGTGATTGATTCCGAAGAAAAGACCCATGATAAGAACGATGAGCCAGTCTTTCTTGATCCCTCTGAAGTGGCTTAAGATCGCACCTCTGTGAACTGCTTCCTCACAGACAGCAGGAAGGATCGCGATGATTATGGCCAGTGCAAAGAACCCTAGTCCGTTTCCGTAAAGGAAATCATTAAGTTCTGTAACCGTGCTGTTGCTGGAAGGGAAGATGACGGAAGTAAGAGCGGTAACAACTATACCGAGGCTCTGGCCGCCGATCATGAGAAGAAGGCAGCCGAATACTTCTCTGACCTTCGGTTTTCTTATCGGAAACATTTCCTTGATCTTAACTTTCCTTATGAGGCAGTAACCGACTGCGATTCCGAGAAACAGAAGTTCGGTCATGATGAGACCTGCCATTCCGAGATAGTACTGAAGAAGCTGACAGACGGTCAAAAAGAAAACCATCAGTGCAGCAAAAAATACGAAACCCATCCAAGGACGGAATTTCTCCTGAT
Organism: uncultured Clostridia bacterium; assembly: GCA_947303255.1. GTDB lineage: Bacteria > Bacillota > Clostridia > Saccharofermentanales > Saccharofermentanaceae > Saccharofermentans. The sequence continues at coordinate 22,084 of CAMYXL010000029.1, forward strand.
TTGTAAGTCTTTCCATATGATCCTCCTTATTCGTGGATAACTCGCTCTTTCTTAAGCTTCGAGATCTTGATCAAGGTCTTGATCAAGTGTATGAGGCACATTAATGCCAAGATAAAGCAGAGAAGTGCCACAGCATAGTTCAAAATCCAAAGGGCGTTATGACGAGCGAACATAGAGAGATTAAGTAATCCTCCGGCTGACATCAATATTATGCAAAAGAGCATGTACCAAAATGTTGTCCATTCGTATGAGATCTTCGAATCGATGTCAGAGTAGACATCGATTCCGTTCGGATAATCTTCTGCCAGTGCTCTGGTGTATATGCAGCAGGTTCCGGGATACTGGATGTAAGATGTGACCTTGATCCCGACTTCGTCCAGAAAACTGAAGAAGTCCATGTTCTTCTTGTCGTGATATCTGCCTCTGAGAAAAAGTGTTTTGTATTTGTATTTGCCGGGTTCCGTCTCTTCGAAATCGAATGAGAACCTGTCACAGCTTACGAGTGAATACCCGTGTGCAGCCATCTCGTTGATCCATACTTCTTCCTTGTCCAGCTGCCAGATGAAATACAATTTATATACCCTTTTGATCATCTTACTTACCCTCCATTAACCTCTTGCCGTTATCAACGAGTTCAGTGAGTCTTGCGATCTCTTCTTTGAGGATCTCGGTTCCCGATGACGTTATCACGTACTCTTTCTTACGGCTTAAGGGGTTCTCCGGAAGTGCATCGATCCATCCCTTATCAACAAGTGTGTTCAATGCTCCGTACAAAGTTCCTGCCGCGAGCTTGATCCTTCCGTTGGAAAGCTCGCTTACATTCTGGATTATCCCGTAACCGTGCAGAGGGTTTTGAAGTGAGAGGAGGATGTAGTAGACCGCTTCTGTCAGTGCTTGCTGTGGCATTATCTTTTCTCCTCTTTTGATGAATTTCTTATGTTATATATCCCGATCGTCAGGTTGGTGATCGCGATGATACCCAGCCCCATGTTCATATGTCCGTTAAATACTAATACCAGTGCTGCGATCGTCATGCAGATCACGAGAACTGCCGCTGCGATTGCCTTTTTCATTTTCTGTATCCTCCTTAATATCGTCAGTCGATATATCGGCTCTCGATATATCGTAAGCTGAGTATATCGGCTTCCGATACAGTTGTCAATAATCTTTTTCGAAAAAAAGCGCAAAAAAAGACCTTGCCGAGCGGCAAGGCCTTGGTTTGGTTCTGATATATGATTACCAGTAAAGCTTGATCTTCTCTCCAACAACAGGGATTGAGAAATACTTGTTTGTTGCAGCTGCGATGATACCCATAACTGCGAAAACAATGATTACTACTTCACAAGCCCAACCTACGAATGGGATACAAGCGAGGAACATCTCGCAGATGAAAAGGATCATGCCGTTGTTTACGTGATTCTTAACATAAGCGGACTCTCTTACATCTGATGGGATGAGATTGAGCATTCCGAGAAACCACAAAATACCACAATAAGCAAGAATTGCGAAAATCTTCTGCTTACCTGTGATGTCTGATACAGAAGTGTTATCCATAACCAAAACCTCCTAGGAATAGATAATTGTATGATAACATAGTAATAATCAATTTGTATAAAATTTTTTAAAAACCAAAACATTTACAGAGGTAAATATGAAGATAGCGAGATATCGCAAGGAAAATGAAGTCACTTACGCCCTCGGTGCAACGGTGGTAATGGAGTACTTAAATAACGCCCCTGAGCTCGTAACCGCAGTCATTTTGCACCCTCAGTTCAGGGCAGAGGAGACCATTGATAAGATAAATAAGATCACGGGCCAAAGAGGCATTCCGGTCTCGACTGAAGAAAAACCGTTCAACATCCTCTCCCAGAAAGAGAACTGCTTCGTCATAGCGGTAATTACAAAAAAGGAAAAGAAACTGGACCCGACAGACCACGTGGTACTGGTCAATCCGTCCAACGCGGGCAACATGGGAACCATCGTCAGAAGCTGCATCGGATTCGGCGTTAATAACCTGGCGATAATCAAGCCGGCAGTGGACTTTTTCGATCCGAAGACAATAAGGGCATCCATGGGTGCCTGCGCCAGGATCAACGTGGAGACCTTCGATTCTTTCGATGATTATCTCCGAAAATATCCCGGTAACAACCTCTATCCGTTCATGCTGGACGGCAGCACGAAGCTTCAGAATACTGAGATAAAGGAGCCTTTCGCGCTGATCTTCGGTAATGAGGCGACAGGACTTCCCTCTGATTTCCAGAACATCGGAAGCCCGATAAGGATCGAGCACGGAAGCGGTATCGACAGCCTGAATCTCCCGATCGCGGCAAGCATTGCTCTCTATAGTGCCACAGGCAAACGATTCAGCTGACAAAAAATGCCGAAAAAAGCAATAAATGGTATTGCAAGACAAAAACAATCGTGATAAAATCTCTCGGTGCAATAAAAGAAATTAGCGATGGAGGTGAAGGTAATGCCAAATATCAAGTCTGCTATTAAGCGCGTAAAGGTTACAGAAAAGAAGACTGCAGCCAACAAGATGAAGAAGAGTGAGATGCGTACTGCTATCAAGAAGACTAAGGCTTCCATTGCTGAAGGTACTGAGTCTGCTGAGGCTTTGAAGAACGCACAGAAGACATTGGATAAGGCTGCTGCTAAGGGTTATATCCACAAGAACGCAGCTGCAAGAACAAAGTCTCGTCTTGCTAAGGCCGCTGCTAAGGCTTAATTGATTTGAATTACTTGATGACCGTCTCAAACGAGGCGGTCATTTTTTATGCCGTATTTCGCCCGGCACTTAGGTCCCGGATTGCTATTTCTGTCCGACTGATATTTTCACTTAATCCTGATTTTTATAAAATGGTTAGGAAAGTGAGGATACTAGGTTATGAAGTTAAAGGATTACACATGCCCGTCTTGCGGTGGTGTACTGATCGTCGACAAGGCAGTTAAAGTTTACAGATGCCAGTTCTGCGGCGTTACTTACGACTACAACTATTTCATGGGGGACGATGTTCTCGACAGAGCATATTCCTACCTGAATCACAGTGAGTTCAAAGCCGCAAAAGAGGCTTTTGAGTTCATCCTTCAAAAGGAACCTTACAATGCGCTCGCTTTTAGAGGACTTCTTTTGGTTACTGCCGGGCTCAGGGATCTGAAGGATTTCCGCGATCCCAAAGTTTTCGAGAGATTGCCTTATAAGGAAATGAAAGGCATAGTAACAAGGGCCCTCGAGAATGTGGGTGATGAGGATAGAAAGTTCTTTGAGGAGTTCTCGGACCTCCTCGAAAACGGCGAGAAGTTCAGGGCCACAAAGCATCTTCAGAACAAGAACGAGAAGTCGGCTCTGACCAAGGATGACCAGGCAGATCTCATATTCAGCAGAGCGACGGAAAAGAAGGAAAACGTCATGGCGAAGTTCTTGTTGCAGACGCTTCTCATCTTATTTATTCTTGGTGTGATCCTGGCGATCCCGAGTTACTTTTGGCTCAGCAGATATAATTGCAGAATAAGTTATGGCCTTCAGAAGGCGAAGGGGTACGTTCTTGATGAGGATAACGACGGCAGCGTCAGAAATGAAGAGGATTGGGCATTCATCGCCGAACACGATGGAGTCAGAAACAGGGGAAAAAAAGCGTACTCATACCAAATGCCTAACGGAGACAGAACAGTTACCTTCTATCTTAAAAACGGAAGACAGTACTTCGTAATATTGGCTTCGATCGTGGTTTCTATCGCCTTTTCTGTTCAGCTCGTTCAGTTCATTCGTTACAGTAAGCACAAGAGCAAACTGAGACTGGCCGAGCTCTATGAACAGGCCGAGAGAGTAGAAGCGGAGGCCCAAAAAGAGAAGGACAGGTACGAGTCATACAGGAATGATGCTAACCTGATCTCCCGTGATCTCAACAGGAGCCTGGCGGAAATAATGCGGATCGATCCGTATGGAAAGCAATCTTCTGCTCTGTGACAAAACGGGGGCCTTTCCTGTGACAAAATCAAAAAAAAACGTTCATTTTTCACAGCTTGTGAAAAAAAGGCCCTTTTTCTATATTTTTGTCACAGAAAAAAGGCTTTTTGTCACAAAATATCGCGGAATTCAATTGGGCCGCGTCACTTCACGCTAACAGGCGGAATATCCCAATCGGTATTGAGAGGCAGCCCCATCAGCACGTTCTGAAGGTTGGCTGCCTTTTTATCGAGGGCAGAAACAGAGGCTATCTCCTCGTCCTGATGCTCCAGGAAATCGGAACAGTTGTGGATGAGCGGCACCTTGGCGCACTTGCCCATGATCTTCAGGCAGTAGCGTCCTTCTCTGGAAAATCCCAGCACTCGGATATAAGGAACGTGCTTATGAGTAGCAACGAACTCCCCGCTCTGGTCAGCCATCATGGAAGCCATGGCACGAAGGATCCTGCCCTGCGTAAAGTGCTTGGTATTAAGCTTACTCATGAGCGAATCAAAATCCGACTCGCAGCTTCTCAGTTTCTCGCATGTATTTCTGATATAACCCCAAAGCCCGTCGCCCATGTAAGCGGTCGTCTCGTCAGCCGAATCGAGCTTCATGATGACCGACTTCGCATAAAGGTCCATGTCCGGGAAAGCATATCTTTTCATGGACAGTGCAGACAGCATTACCGCCAGGGCATTGTCAGGCATAAGCCCCGCGAGTTTAGAACCGAGGGCGCTTTGTGAGTTGCCGCAGCCACGGATCAAATCTCTGATCGCAGTCGCTGATGGGTAATTAGAATCCACATCCGCTGAATCATAATCGTCGCCGACCCTCGGGATCGCGATGACATTGAAGTTCTTCCTGAAGATCCTGATCGCCCTTAAATAGTCGAGAGCCAGGATTGAATTCGGCCTTCTTAACGTGTTACGAAGTTCCTCTTTATCCTCATACTCGAAAACATCCGCTATGGCATTAGCTCGTGCGGAAGGGAAGGACATTCCGTCCTCCAGGTACTTTTTAAGCGAAGCGGTAAATGCTTCGTTATTCTCAAAGTCCGATTCGGAAAGCTTTTTCAAAAGATCGAAATTATCGGAGTCGATGCCGAAAGCAATGTCGGTCACGACGCCTGTCCTGTAAAGCGTCTCGATCGCTCCGAAGGCAAATCTCTCAGACGGTGCGCAGGCAAAGGTGAACGGCAGTTCGAGGACTACATCTGCTCCGCACAGGAGTGCCTGCTTCGCGCGGACATCCTTTGGAAGCACTGACGGAAGGCCTCTTTGGGTGAACGGTCCGCTCATGACGACGAGTACGATGGCGCGTGGATCATTGACGATCTCGCGGGCTTTTTTTATGAGATACTCGTGGCCGTTATGGAACGGATTGTATTCAGCAACTATGCCTATAACTCGCATTTGTTTCACCTTTGAAGTTTTGTATAATATGTGCATTATATAGGAAAACAAGGTAAAAAGCATAATGAAAAGGCGCACGGCAAACTTTATCATGAGACAGAACGGTGAGAAGACGGGAATATTTTCCGTCATCGACCGCAAGAAAGCCATCATCATCGGGTCGTGCGTTTTGGCTGTCCTTATCCTCGGAGGCCTTTATCTCTGGTACGTCAGAAACTACGCCAACGCCCGTAAGGTCAAGCTCGAAGAGAGTAAATCCATCGATTACGATTGGGTGGACGACGCTGCCCAAAGCGGCATAGTAAAAGAGTTTTTGTGGAGCAGGACCAAAGAACTGATGCTCACAAATTCCGAGAACAAGACTCTCATCGTTGATAAGATAACCCTTCCTGGAAAACTCATCGACCAGACTCAGGAAGAATCCGGCAACTACAGTCTTTACGACCAGTCGCTCCTTCTTAAGGCTTACGTCAGGGACAACGACAGGATCAAGGCGATGTCCCTTGTTTCCGAGATCAACAAATCATTTGATATCGAATCCGAGAGCGTTAGAGACAAGGTCTATTATCTCGACGCTTTCATGGAATACTATTCGGCATACGGTTCCAAGAGCGATTCCGAGAAGCTTACCAAGATGGTGGATGATCTGTTCGATGAGAACGGCACTTTGAAGACATCCGAGATCACTGTATCCGTTTACAAGGGCCAGGCTTACGTTTCTTCCAACGACGTTCAGGCTGCTCTTGAGACAGGAAATGCGATGGGTGAACTCGAAGCATCAAACTTCGACATGCTCGAAGAGGATGAAGTCGAGACGAAGAAAGTCGACGGTGTCCTCTTGTCGTCAGTTGACCTTCTTCTCATCAAGGAACTGGAGAACAACGGTCTTCTGCCGGAAGGCTCATACGACCGTAATCTTACCATCGTAAAGGATGCTGTCATAAGTCCTGAGATACCTCTTTATGCTTTTTCTTACAGCATCGAAAACGGTAACGTCGAGTACGTATTTTCTGCAGGAACTTCAGGTACCATCAATGTCGAAGAATCAGTTGAGACAATGCGTAATCTCGCATTGGTCGGCGAGCTTCCTGACGCATCATATTCGTGGCTTAAGACCACGCTTTTCGGAACAGAGATCTTCAATGATACATATTTCTGGACAACAGAGAGAACAGGCGGCACGGAGTCGTTCGGTTCTTATTGCAAGATCGCGCAGATAGCGATCGTTTTCGATGACAGGGATATGTTTGATGTTTGTATGGAAAGGATCGGCGTGCAGATAGCGACACTTGATTCGAGCCCGGCTCTTTCGATGGTGTTCAGGACCGAGAACTCCAGGAATGTGGTCTACGCAGAGGACAACCTTGAAATCTATCTCATTATAAGATAATATCTTCTCAATAATTTTTGAGGGGTATTTATATGGGGAAGGGTAAAGTCAGTATTATTGCTGCGATCATTTTGCGTGTTTGCATCCTTATCATGATCGGCTATGTTTCGATTCTTTCAACAAGGATGCTTCTTTTATCCGGAAGGAACATCCAGACCAAAGGCTTAACTTCAATGGAGGCTCTGGCAACTTTGAAGGACATCAGTTCCGTATGGAGCGGAATTATCTTCTACGCTGTCATCGTTGTTATCGCTCTCGTTTGCAGTATCATCGCGTTTAAGAAAACAACCGTCGTTTCATCAGTGATCAGAACGACGTTTCTTGCAGCACTGGCAGTATGTACCGTCAGAAGTGCGATCGCCTTTACTGCTATCGAGAATTATCCGGATACATATGATCAGGGTTACGATAATTTTATGCGGGCTACTATGATGCTCGGAGGCAAAGCCTGCGTCATGGGTTTCTTTATTCTGTCATTCATCGTTCCCGTACTTTTTGTTACGTCTATTATCGCTATCATCAGGCTCGTCCGTAATCCTTACATGGGTGAGAAGACCGATGAGGACGGCGAGTGGAATGTCTGATATCTTTAAAAAAAGATTTCTATCTAGTATATATAAAATCGGGCTAGGTTTATCCTTTAAGTACATTTGCTTGAAGGGAGATTTCTAATGAATAATTTCAATTTTTTCAGCCCGACAGAATTCGTTTTCGGTAAGGACCGTGAGAATGAGGTAGGCGTTTTCGTTAAAAAGTACGGCGGCACAAAGGTGCTCATCCATTACGGAAGAGGTTCGGCCGTAAGATCGGGACTTCTCGACCGCGTTAAGGCATCTCTCGACAAGGAAGGAGTTTCTTATGTTGAGCTGGGCGGCGTAATGCCTAACCCGAGAGACTCCAAGGTATATGAAGGTATCGATATCGTCCGTAAGGAAGGAATAGATTTTATCCTCGCAGTCGGAGGCGGATCCACTATCGACAGCGCTAAGGCTATCGCAGCAGGAAGCGTATATGACGGCGATTTCTGGGATTTCTACAGCTACAAGACAAGCATCAAGAAGGCTCTTCCTGTCGGAACAGTTTTGAGCATCGCGGCAGCAGGTTCGGAAGGTTCCGGCGACTCCGTTATCACAAAGGAAGACGGCATGCTCAAAAGAGGCACGGGTGCTGATGCGTTAAGACCTAAGTTCTCGGTCATGAATCCGGAACTCCTGTTTACTCTCCCTTCGTACCAGACAGCTTGCGGTGCGACGGATATCATGGCTCACGTTTTCGAGAGGTATTTTACGAATACAAAGGAAGTCGAGATCACTGACAGACTATGCGAGGCAGTCCTAATGACAATGATCAAAGAGACTCCGAGAGTTATCGCAGATCCGACAAACTATGAGGCACGCGCCAACATCATGTGGGCCGGTACGGTCGCTCATACGAATATCGTCGGTGTAGGCCGCGATCAGGACTGGAACAGCCACGGTATCGAGCACGAATTGTCCGCGATGTATGACTGCGCACACGGTGCGGGTCTGGCGGTCATCATGCCTGCATGGATGGAGTTCGTATATAAGCACGACGTTATGAGATTTGCTCAGGTCGCTGTCCGCGTCTGGGGCGTTAAGATGGATTTCTTTAACCCTGAGAAGACGGCTGTAGAGGGAATAAGAAGATTCAGGATGTTCCTTCGTTCCATCGGTATGCCGATCAACTTCAAGGAGCTGGGCGCAGATGTTAAGGATATCCCTGAGATGGTTTCTAAGATGGGTATCGACGGAGAGACAGGCGGTTTCGTTCACCTTAAGCCGGAGGATGTTGCCAAGATCTATGAGATCGCCGCTGAAGCAGAGCTCTGATTGGAGGAACAACGTATGAAAGTTTTATTTATCGGAGGCACGGGAACTATCAGTACAGCCATCTCCAAGGCACTTGCCAAGAGAGGTGACGAACTTTATCTCATCAACAGAGGAACGAGAAACGACATACTTCCGAATAACGTTCACTTCATAACAGTTGACGTTAATGACGAAGCGGAAGTTGCACGTAAGATCGACGGAATGGACTTTGATGTAGTCTGTGATTTTATCGGATTTGTTCCTGAACAGCTCGAGAGAGACTACAGACTTTTTAACGGCAAGACAAAGCAGTTCATGTACATCAGTTCCGCATCTGCATATAACAAGCTTCCTGCTGATCATGTGATCACTGAAGGAACTTCACTTGCTAATCCTTACTGGGAATATTCCAGGAACAAGATCAAGTGCGAAGAGTTCCTGATGAAGAAGTATAGGGAAGAGGGATTCCCTGTAACGATCATCCGTCCGAGCCATACATATGACGAACGCTCAGTGCCACTTGGAGTTCACGGACCTAAGGGCAGTTGGCAGGTCGTTAAGCGTATCATGGAAGATAAGCCTGTTATCATTCACGGTGACGGAACCTCTCTTTGGACGATCACTTTTAACGAGGATTTCGCCAAGGGATTCATCGGTCTCATGGGTAATCCGCGTGCCATTGGCGAAGCTTTCCAGATCACGTCAGACGTATCTCTTACGTGGAATCAGATCTACGAGACTATCGCGAGAGTTCTCGGAAAGACGCTTCATCCTTACTATGTATCATCAAGATTTTTGGCTGATATTTCCGACTATGATTATGAAGGTTCGCTCATCGGTGATAAGAGCAACTCAGTTATTTTCGATAACTCAAAACTTAAGAGAGCAGTGCCGGGATTCTGTTGTACCATCCGACCGGAGGAGGGCATAAGAAGGACCATCGAGTACTGTCTGGCCCATGAAGAGTGCCAAGTCGAAGATCCTGAATTCGATTCATGGTGCGACAAGGTGATCGATTCGCTGGAGAAACTCAAAAAGGAATTCAACTGACAAACTTAAAGATGCCTCATTTGATATGGGGCATCTTTTTCTGAGTTGATGATATAATATCGGGGAAGTTGTTTGAATCAGGGATTGTAATACATAGCGAATGGAAGGGTATTTATATGCAAAATTCAGGGATTATTGTTTCCTCGAATCACAAAAGAACTGACAGATTTATAGCTGTTATTGTCGCCTTAATGGTGCTTCTGATGATGGTGTCTCCGCTTAGAGCGGCAGATGGAAAGGCGCCTGAGAACATGAGCCTTACCATGGAGACAAAGGAACTTACTTTAGACGAGATACCGGACAACGACATAGTGGAATTGAAGGTCACCGTTAATGATCTTCCTGCATTTCGGTCTATGGGTATCTTGATTGAAAATGATCCCGAACTCAGTTTTTGTACTAGTATTGCGGATCCATGTCCGGAATTATCCAGAGCGGGAGGAATGAGTTTTAGTTTATTAGGCGGTAAATATGCTGATATCGTGCAAGGGAAAATACCTAATGTCATACAATGCAATATTGCTGTTATTGAAGATGAAATGCTGAAGATACCTGATGGTGAGGAAATAATAACGGTATACGTTATCCTTCCGGATAATGTACAGCCGGGAGACTTTTATCATGTAAAGATAATCCGTACCTTTGATGGTACGTATCACGATACTACATTTCTTAGGACAGATGATACAAAATATGACGAAGATTGTTTCTCTGAATTAGTTTCGGGTGGAATCCGTATAGTATCGTCACATGATGAACCTACCGATAAACCGACATCAACATCAACTTCAACACCTACATCGACTCCTACGTCAGCACCAACTTCTAACCCGACAAAAGGCGGAGGATTTGAGGACTTCGTTGAAAGACTTTATACGGTGGCTTTGAACCGTCCGTCTGAGCCTGAAGGAAAAGCTTTCTGGTGTGAGCACGTAGGTAACGGAGATCTTAACGGTGCTCAGTGTGCCAACGAATTCCTTTTGAGCAAAGAGTTTAATGACAGGAAATTAAACGATGAAGACTTCCTTAAAGTCTTGTATAAAACATTTTTCGACAGGGATGCAGCTAAAGATCCTGATGGATTTAGTTTCTGGATGAACAGTCTTAAGACTGAGGGTCGTGACAAGGTTGTAGACGGATTCATTAACTCGACAGAGTGGTGTAACATCTGCGCTTCGTACGGAGTCAAGTCCGGAGCTACAAGAGCAAAGGCGACCATCGCATCTAAGAATGCTGCAGCATTTGCGACTCGACTTTATACCGAGTGCCTCGGAAGAGATCCTGAAGAGGGCGGTCTTAAGTTTTGGAGTCTGGGACTTACAAATCTTGAACTTACAGGTTCTCAGGCAGCCCGTGAATTCTTCTTCTGCAGTGAGTTCAATGATCACAACTTCAATAATGAGACGTTGATCAAGAGGATGTATCTCACATTCATGGGTCGTCCTGCTGATGAAAGCGGCCTGAACTTCTGGCTCGACAGCATGAAAAACGGAATGACAAAAGAACAGGTTTTCGATGAGTTCGTAAAATCTAAGGAGTTCACGGAAATCTGCAAGTCTTATGCAATTGACAGAGAATGAATAGGTAAATTTAAATGACAATACCCCCGATCGGTGAACCTAAGCCGATCAGGGTATTTTGTTTTGCAGAACTTATTCTGATATGAGATAATCCACGTGTAAAAAATATTTCTGAATTTTAAAGAAATAAAAGATGTTAATAGTTGTTAGTATGCAGAAACACAGCGGAATATCTTTTTGGAGGTTAAAATGAACGCTAAGATTAGATTCTATAAACTGATTTCGTGGTTAGTGATCATATTGATGGTATTTGGAATCGTTTTGGGTACATTTGATAATAATGTCCAGGCCTTTACAGGTACGTATATTTATATTAATTCCAACTATATTGATTTTGGAACTCTTCCTATAAAATTCACTCAAAAGCAAGCTCAGGAGAATGCTAAATACCGAACCTTAACAAACACAGGTACAACCGATATTAAATTTGACGTCAGTAGTTTAACAGATCCTTTTATAAGATATTGGACAGATCCTAATTTAGTACTTAAACCAGGTGATTCTGTAGAACTTGGATTTTTACTCGATTTTACTAATTATGAAGCAACGGTTCCGGGAAAACACACCGGTTATTATAAGGTTACGGCAACAAATGTAGCTGACCCATCAGATACGATGACTTTAAAAATAACTGCGACAGTTGAATTGGAGGATCTCGTTTGCCATAAAGTTAAATTCAATCCTAATGGAGGATCTTCTGTTTCGGTACAATCTGTCGCTGATGGACATTGCGCAACAATGCCATCCAACCCTACAAAAACGGGGTTCCTTTTTTATGGTTGGTACACTGACTCAGCTTGTACTCAAAAGTATGATTTTTCTACACCTGTGAATTCGGATATTACACTTAATGCTAAGTGGATTTTACCGGGTTCAATAAAAACTTCAATTTCAGTGGACGAAACTAGTTATGATTTTGGGTATGTTCCTTTAGGTTTTTCTGAAGAAGTGATAGATGCGACTCAAAAGACGATAACAGTAACAAACACCGGTACAACTGATGTAAAGATCTGTTTGGAAGGTTTGTATGATAACCCCTTTGGAACTATATGGTACGATTCTAATTATGTTCTTGCGCCGGGTAAATCCATGAGTATTCAACTTGTACTCAGTAAATTTGAACAAACTTCATCAGTTCTTGGATCGCACGTCAGTACTATAAAAGTTGTAGCCACTAATGCGGAAACTACGGCTGACACGACTTCGGTAGACATTACTGCTAAAGTCGATATATATAAGTACCTGATTACCTTCGATGCTAACGGTGGTACTGGCACAATGCCTAATATGTATATTGGAGAAGACAATAAACTAATACTTCCGGAGTGCAAATTTAATCCTCCGAGTTCCAATGGTGAGTTCAAAGGATGGAGTATAGACAATAAGACTTATGAACCAGGCGATGAGATTTCGATCAGTAAAGATACTGTAGTGAAACCGGTTTGGAGCTATAGTTATACTATTAGCTATGTCATGAATGGGCACGGATCAGATATAAAATCTCAGACAGTTCTTAGTGGAGAGAAAGCTTCAAAACCTGCAGATCCATCAGCCTCAGGTTTTGCTTTTGGTGGTTGGTATACAGACTCAGCATTAACAGCGGCTTATGATTTTAACTCAGAAGTATCAGCTGATGTTACACTCTATGCCAAGTGGACTTCCACAACCACACCTGGTTCGTCAACTCCGACTCCGGCTACTCCAACACCGGCAACACCAAATTCAACAACACCTGCTTCTCCAACGCCATCCGCAACTAAACCTGCTTCTGCGCTGGAAACGGATGAAAAGTCTTTTGAAGATTTCGTAGAAAGACTTTATACGGTAGCTCTTGGTCGTGATTCCGAACCTGAAGGAAAAGAATTCTGGTGTGAGCATGTCGGAAACGGTGATCTCAACGGTGCACAGTGCGCAAATGAGTTCCTCCTTAGTAAAGAATTCAAGGACAGAGGACTTAACGACGAAAAGTTCTTGGAAGTTCTCTACAAGACATTCTTCGACAGAGAAGCAAAAGATGATAAAGACGGTTTCAACTTCTGGATGAACTGCCTTAAGACACAGGGACGTGACTCTGTAGTTGATTGCTTCATCAATTCTGAAGAGTGGTGTAACGTATGTGCTTCGTTTGGTGTTAAGTCAGGAGCTACAAGAGCTAAGGCAACTATCGCTTCTAAAAATGCTACAGCATTTGCAACAAGACTTTATACAGAGTGTCTTGGCAGAGATGCTGAAGAGGGCGGTCTCAAGTTCTGGGCTCTTGGTCTCACGAACCTTGAACTTACAGGTAAGCAGGCAGCTCATGAGTTCTTCTTCAGTAAAGAGTTCAATGATTTCGGCTTAGATAACGAAGGTCTTCTTACGAGAATGTATAAGACATTCATGGGTCGTGAGCCTGACACAGACGGTATGAACTACTGGCTTGGAGAGATGAATGGCGGAATGACCAAAGAACAGGTATTTGAGTGTTTCGTTAACTCTGCAGAGTTTACGCAGATCTGTAAGGACTATGCGATAGACAGAGGCTGATGATAAAGGTTTTCAGTCAGAGCACCTTCCGGTAACGGGAGGTGCTTTTTTGTATCAGACAACCAAAGTTTCGAACTCAAAGTGCTTCCTATATATAATATATTTATATTTGAAAATACCACCTTGCAAGAGTATACTATTGTGCGTGAATTAAACACGTGTTTTGCGTGCGAACTAATAAAAAAACACAAGAGAGGTACTTAAAATGGCTTTTATTGACGAGATCAAGGCTAAGGCTAAGGCTGACAAGAAGACAGTCATTCTTCCTGAGTCTATGGACAGAAGAACATTTGAGGCTGCTGCAGAGATCCTTGCAGAGGATATCGCAGATCTTATCATCATCGGTACAGATGAGGAAGTTAAGGCAAACAGCGAAGGACTTGATATTTCCAAGGCAACAATCATCAACCCACACACATACGAGAAGACAGAGGCATACATCGATGCTTTCGTTGAACTCCGTAAGGCTAAGGGCATGACAAAGGAAGAAGCTACTAAGACACTTCTCGGTGACTATATGTACTATGCCTGCATGATGGTTAAGATGGGCGACGGTGACGGTATCGTTTCAGGTGCTTGCCACTCTACAGCTAACACACTCCGTCCTTCTCTCCAGATCATCAAGACAGCTCCGGGCACAAAGCTCGTTTCCGCTTTCTTCGTAATGGTAGTTCCAAACTGTGAATTCGGTGAAGACGGTGTATTCGTATTCGGTGACTGCGGTCTCGTACAGAATCCTAACCCGGAGGAACTCGCTGCTATCGCAGGTTCTTCTGCTGCTTCTTTCAAGCAGCTCGTTGGTAAAGAGCCAATCGTTGCTCTTCTTTCACACTCTTCCATGGGTTCTGCTAAACACGACGACGTTACAAAGGTTGTTGAGGCTACAAAGATCGCTAAGGAAGAATATCCGCAGTTCGCTATCGACGGTGAGCTCCAGGCTGACGC
>CAMYXL010000030.1 GCA_947303255.1 uncultured Clostridia bacterium
GAATGTGATAGGTGCCATCTGAGGAGCAAGGATCGTGTGCTTCTTCTTGTCTTCTTTTGTAAATTCAACTCTCTTAAGAAGATAAGAATCCTGTATCTTATTAACCTTCTCCATTGCGCTGTTGTAGTCACTTCTCTGACCTTCTTCACGCTCGTCCATAGCAACTACGAGTGATCTCATACGGATCCTTGCAGCACCAAGGTTACTTACTTCGTCGATCTTGAGAAGCGTATAAAGCTTACCGGATGATTCGAGGATCTCCTGAACCTGATCTGAAGTAACGGCATCAAGACCACAACCGAAACTTGTAAGCTGAACAAGTTCGAGATTTGGTTTTGTTATTACAAAAGCTGCTGCCTCATAGAGTCTTGAGTGATACATCCACTGGTCAACAACTCTGATAGGACGAGCAAGAGTACCAGGAACAGCGACGCTGTCCTCAGTAAGTACTGCAAGTCCGAGTGAATTGATCATATCCGGGATACCATGGTGGATCTCAGGATCACAGTGGTATGGACGACCTGCAAGAACGATACCCTTCTTGTGGTTTTCGTCGAGATACTGAATAACTTTAAGACCTTCGTTACGAATGTCTTCCTTAAACTTCTTATGTTCCTCTTCACCAGCTCTTACGGCAGCGAGAGCCTCATCCTTTGTAACTCCGCAATATGCGAATACTTCAGCAAGTTTCATTGCAGTATTCTGCATGTTATCAAGAGAGAAGAAAGGATTTAAGTATCTGATCTCTTTTTCTTTCAGATCCTCAACGTTGTTCTTGATAACTTCAGGGTAAGAACAAACGATAGGACAGTTATAGTGGTTACCGGAATTACTGTTTTCGAGTCTCTCATAAGGAACGTCCGGATAGAAGATCGTAGTTATTCCTCTAGAGATCAGGTTTTCGATATGACCGTGAACAAGCTTTGCAGGATAGCATACGCTCTCTGAAGGGATCGTATCCATTCCTCTCTCGAAAAGGGCATGTGTCGATCTAGCAGAGATCTTTACACAGAATCCGAGCTTTGTAAGAACCGTAAACCAGAACGGGTAATTCTCATACTGGTTCAGTGCCCTAGGGATACCGATAACACCTCTCTTATCGTCTTTTTCAGGTGTCGGATTATAGTATGAGAATTTTCTCTCATACTTAAACTTAAACATGTTAGGAAGTTTTTCCTTGATCTCTGATTCGATCTTGCCTTCTCCCTTTTCGCAACGGTTACCGGATACAAATCTTCTGCCGTTGGAGAATGTGGAGATAGTAAGCTTACAGTGGTTGGCACAGCCTTCACATCTGGTGTTCTCTGTTGTCATGGAGAACTTATCGAGTTTCTCCTCATCAAGAAGACCTGATTTCCATACCTTATCCGGGCATCTCTTTGATGCGATAAGGGCTGCACCGAAAGCACCCATGAGACCAGCTACATTAGGACGGATAACGTCTCTTTTTGAAACAAGCTCAAAGCATCTGAGGATCGCATCATTAAGGAATGTACCACCCTGAACGACGATGTTCTTACCGAGCTGTTCCGTATCTCTGATCTTGATAACTTTATAAAGTGCATTACGTACTACGGAATAAGAAAGACCTGCGGAGATATCACCTACGGAAGCTCCTTCTTTCTGAGCCTGCTTAACCTTGGAGTTCATGAATACAGTACATCTGGTACCGAGGTCAACAGGGTTCTTAGCTTTCAAAGCTTCAACTGAGAATGAATGAGCATCCATCTCGAGTGTCTGAGCAAATGTCTGGATAAAAGATCCGCAACCAGAGGAACATGCCTCGTTGAGCATGATGGAATCGATTACTCCGTTTCTGATCCTCATACACTTCATATCCTGACCACCGATATCGATGATGAAATCAACATCAGGACAGAAGAACTTAGCAGACTGGAAGTGAGCCATTGTCTCGATCTCACCGATATCAACGCCCAATGCAGCCTTGATGA
Organism: uncultured Clostridia bacterium; assembly: GCA_947303255.1. GTDB lineage: Bacteria > Bacillota > Clostridia > Saccharofermentanales > Saccharofermentanaceae > Saccharofermentans. Next base: position 1,953 of record CAMYXL010000030.1, read on the forward strand.
TATTCTCACCGTAACCTGTTACACAGGAATATGAGATATAACAATCCTCAGGCATCTGCTTATAGATATCCTTCAAGATATTTACGGCACTCATGACCGGGTTACCCTTGTTACCTGCATAGAAGGTATAGCAGAGTTCACCCTTCTCGTTTATAACTACAGCCTTGGTAGTTGTGGAACCGGCATCGATACCGAGGAACATAGGACCTTTCTGATCCTTGAAGTTATGGATCTCGATCATATCCTTGGCATGACGCTCATCAAACTTATGCTTCTCTTCTTCATCCTTGAAAAGAGGATCGATCCTTATGATATCAGGAGTGAATCCGTCCTTGTTCTTGAATCTCTCGATCAAGTCGTTAAGGTCGACATCTTCACCTTTGGCACTTAAAGCAGCACCCAAAGCAACGTAGATCTGAGCTTCATCAGGCATCCAGAAAGACTCGACATTATCCTTCAATGTTCTCTCAAAAGCTGCACGAAGCTCAGAGTTAAAGAACAAAGGACCACCGAGGAATGCAACGTGACCTCTGATAGGACGTCCGCATGCAAGACCTGCGATAGTCTGGTTAACTACTGACTGATAGATGGAAGCAGCAAGGTCTTCCTTTGCTGCACCTTCATTGATGAGCGGCTGGAGGTCACTCTTCGCGAAAACGCCACAACGGCTGGCGATCGTATAAAGTGATCTGTAATCTTTTGCAAAATTATTAAGTCCGTCAGCATCGGTCTGAAGAAGCTGAGCCATCTGGTCGATAAACGCTCCTGTACCACCTGCGCATGTACCGTTCATACGCTGCTCCAATACAGGATGCATATAAGTGATTTTTGCATCCTCACCGCCGAGCTCGATGATTACATCAGTCTCAGGATGATATTTATTGATGGCAACAGTTTCAGCCATAACTTCCTGTACGAAATCAAGCTTCAGCCAATTCGCAACTGAAAGTCCGCCTGAACCCGTGATCGTGATCTTAGTCTTAAGACCCGGGAACTCCTTTTCGAGATCTTTTAAAAGCTCATTCAAAAGACCGGAAACATCTGAGTGGTGTCTCTTGTATTCTGAATGAACAATCTTCTCGTCTTCGAGAAGAACAACCTTGATAGTAGTAGATCCGATATCAAGACCTAATTTGAATTCACTCATTTTTTCTCTCCGTCAATATTTCTAGGTGCGCCCTTAGGCTGCTTCATTTGCTTGTTTGAGTCGCGAGAAGCTTTTGCTCTTCTCTTTGCTTTGGCTGTGATAGCCTTCAGATCCTTATTCATCGAACCGAATATCTCAAGAGACTTCTCCTTAAGCTCCTGCATATGCTTCATCTCTTTATTTCTGATGAGCATTCTGAAGTCACTGTCTCCGGACATTCTCTTCTTAAACTGATCATTCAACGAGACGCACAGAAGTTCATCCGGTACGCCGAGTCTTATATCAAACGGCTTGCCGAAAGTATCCGTACATGTGAGGTTCAATCCTTCGAATACCTTGCAGACATTTTCCTCATACTGAGTAAAGTCACATTTTATACCCAGCGAAAACGGGATTCCCGAGAAATTGATCTTTACATAAGGCAGGTATCTCGAAAAGATAAGATGCAACGTAATGAGTTTCATATAAGACTCAAGATTGATGCATTCCTGATCGCAGATCAAGGACAACTGTCCTTCAGCCGGCATTTTCGAGATATCGGACTTATCGTCTTCAAAACCATTTGCCCAAAGGTAATAAAGTTCTCTATATACTTCGTTCTTGAACTTCTCGAAGTCTCTTGTCAAAGGTTCAGCCAATATTTTTTTGCCAACAGAGAAAAAGTACTGCATATAGGTAACTTCAAGGTAACTAGGTACATTGAACCACTTAAGATAAGCAGCAATATCTCTGGCATTAAACACATACTTGTTCATAAAATCTCCTGTTAAGCCCATTAAGGCTTTTAACATTATAGCATAATGATTATTTTATGCTAATTATTTATAACGCGCGTAAATAATAAAAAGGAGGCCGCCCCGAAATGGGGCAACCTCCCGCTGGTTTACTTTGGAATAAGGAGATTACTCGTCGATCTCCTCGAATGTACCAAACAGATTGAGTCTGAAAAGCATAGCCTCATCATCAGGATCAGAACAGTAGATCTTTGCGTTGCAAACGATACCGCCTTCGATGAGCTTCATGATACCTGTCATCTGGCTGAGCTTGCTCTTCAAGTTATAACGGTCGTTCTCATCTGTGATGAGATATACGTTACCCTTGCACTCATCAAGTGCCTTCATCAGTGTCTGTACATCAATGTCATGCATTACAAAAGCTTTCATCTTATTACCTCCTTGTAGGTACTGTAATCATATATCATTTTTGTCCCTGTCGATTTCCCTATCGACAACTATATGATAGCCCTAAGGGGTTTTACGGTCAACGAAGTTTTTGTACAGTTTATATAATTACTAAGGCTTTCATTTGTGCATTATGCACAATCAATTAATGCGTCTATAGTGACATACGTTGAAGCTTACGCCCTTAATGGACATTACTTCATCTTCAACCTCTGTAAGCTCCCAATCATCGGCCTCATCGAGGTTTGGGAAGTATGCGTCAGCCTCATATTCATTATTGATCTTGGTGATTATTGCCTCATCACAGATAGGAAGAAGCGTCTTATACATCTCTTCTCCGCCGATAACGAAGATCTTCTCATCCGGATGGTCTTTCTGATACTGATCAAGTTCCTCTGTGGAATGAAGGATTATTGCTCCCTCCTTCTTAAACTCAGGATTTCTGCTCAGTATGATATTGATCCTTTTTGGAAGTAGTTTCTGCTCCTTAAAAGTAAGTAATGTCTTTCTTCCGAAAACAACCGTGTTCCCTGCAGTATATACTCTGAAAACGCCTTTCTGATCTTCAGGAAGCGATACCAGAAGATCGCCCTTATTACCGATTGCCCAATTCTTGTCTACTGCTGCGATTGCTATCATAGAAACTCTCCTTATAATCTTTTTCGATTAGATTATAGCAGAAGATTTTACATATTCCTCAAGGTTGGCAAAGATATGATCTTTTCCGACTTTTTCGGCAAAGCCTACTTTGTCGAGAGACTTCATAACCTGGTCGTTGATACCTACAAAACAGTAATCTGCATTCTTGCTCTTAAGGTATTCAACTGCCTCAAGGATATCCTGTTCAGCTGAAAGGTCGATCATAACGACACCACGGAATGAAAGGATATAGCAGTCATAATTTCTCTCAGCTTTTTCGATAGCCTTCAAAAGCTCTCTACCGTTTGCGAAGAAGTATGCACCGACACTATATACGACAGCGCAATCCTTATTCTCGATAAGTGTCTCTTCCTCAACCTTAACGTTAATCGAAGCAAGGTTCTTGATCATGATGATCATGGAAAGAGCAACACCGATAACGATAGCGTATGTAAGGTCCAAAAGGACTGTAGCGATCATAGTAACAAAGCAAAGGAGGATTGGCTCCAAAAGCTTATTCTTGAAGTACATCTTGATCGTCTTGAAATCGTTCATCTTAATAGCTGTAACGATAAGTACACCGGCAAGCGCAGGATAAGGTACAAGACCGATAACAGGAGCAAGGATGAACATACAAAGGATAAGGAAGATCGACTGGAAAACAGAAGTAAATCTTGTGTTACCGCCGCTCTTGATAGCAACAGATGTACGAGCGATAGCCGCTGTTGAAGGAACACCGCCGAAGAAAGGGACTGCCATATTAGCAAGGCCCTGAGCGATGAGTTCAACGTTAGAGTCGAACTTCTCTTTCTTCATAGCAGCAGCACAAGTACCGCAAAGAAGGCTCTCGATCATTCCGAGAAGTGAGATTGTGATTGCATAACCGATTACACTCTTAACCATCTCGAGGTTTACCTGAGTCGGATTCAAGACCTCAGAGTTGATGATGGATCTCGGGATCTTGCCGATAGTATGAACATCAAGCTTCATCAAAGTAGCAACAACAGTAATGATGATGATGGATACAAGTGAAGCCGGTACGTATTTGCTGAGTTTTTTCGGGAAAAGGAACATTATTGCAACTACAGCAAGAGTAAGAGCCAATGCCTTGATGTCGGTTGAAGGAACATTCTTTGCAAAGCAGATAACCTTATCGATCGTTGTCTCGCCTTTTACTTCAACGCCAAATGCGTTACCAAGCTGACCGATAGCGATTACAAGCGCAATTCCCGAAGTAAAACCTGTAACAACAGGCTTAGGTATGAACTGGACGAGTCGTCCGAATCGTAAAAGTCCGCATATAAGAAGGATGAGGCCTGATATGAATGTGGCAAGGAACATTCCCGTAAGACCGTATTTACCGGATACGATAGTACCAAGGACAACTGCCATAGCTCCCGTAGGACCTGAGATCTGGAAGCTACCGCCTCCCAAAAGACCGCTTATGATACCTGCGATGATAGCCGTGATAAGACCGCCCGCGATACCGATTGCTGCATGTTCTGCATCTACACTGGCAGCACCGAAAGCAAGTGCCAACGGAAGTGCTACAGCACCAACCGTAATACCTGATGCAATATCGCCTATGAGTTTCTTGCCGTTATAGCCTTTGAACTCGTTTACATAGATCTTCTTGTAATGTCCGAAAAAGGGTCTCTTACTCATAACTTACCTCATTAGATTTTTTCACACGGTTATCAATATACACTACTTATTAAAAGCTTTAATATGATAAATGCACGAAAAGAAACCCTGATAAGACACGGTTTTGTGGATGTTTTCACTTGAAATCAAAACAAACAAAAAGTTGCCTCAGAACTCTGAGACAACTTTCTACTAAAATATCATGGTCGGAGTGGCGAGACTCGAACTCGCGGCCTCTTGCTCCCGAAGCAAGCACTCTACCACCTGAGCCACACCCCGATGACCGTGATATTTTATATCACCTAAGTGCAAAAATCAATATTTCGGAATACCGTATCCGCAAATTGTCTTATCGCCTACTTGGACAACTCTGTCATTTCTTACAGCGTCATCTTTATTTCCCTCAACGGTATGGATATAGCCCTTTGCATCAGTACCTACAACGATACCGGTATGGTCGATAATACCATCACCGTTCCAGTCAAAGAAGATGATATCTCCACTCTTTGGTCTGTACTTGTTACCGCTTACCCACTCACCTTTATCTTTAAACCATTCCTTGGCATCCATACACCACTTGTATTTCGGAACTTTACCTGAATCGATATATCCGCACTGATCAGCACACCAGCTTACAAATGTTGCACACCATTCGATCCTGTAATTATATCCGTACCAGGTATAGTATGGTTTTCCGCCCTGCTGACCGACCTGGCTCTTTGCAACTGTAACGATAGGCTTTTCAACTATACCGCTGTCAGCCATGATCTTCGCGAACTCAGGACTGTCGAAGAAGCTCTGTCTTACTTCGAGTCTGGTCATCTTTCCGCTTTCGATCTTATCTACCCAGAAAGCTTTACCTTCTTCGTCTGCAGGTCTTCCCATACATGTGTCGTAGAGAATAGATACGTACTCTTCATTGGAATAGTTATTGTCAATAAACTCCTTAGAATCGAAGAAGCAGTTTGAAGCCTGCATTGGAGTTACTTCAAATCCACCGATACTCAAGGTCCAATAGTCAAGACCTTCCTGCTCAGGTTCACGCTGAAGGACTTCCGTATAAAGTCTTGTGACAAAGATAGCTACATCCGTATATTGATCGCACGGAACATCTGAATAATACGATCCTCTGTCGATTCCGTACTTCTCGCATATTTCCTTATACTCTCTTGAGTTCACGAAATTCTCAAAAATCCATTTTCTGGTCTTCATCGTATTCTTCAGATAGTCCATCCAGAAGTTAAATCCTTCTTCATCAGGCTCTCTGTTGAAGAACGTATAGTAAAGCATCGTAAGGAATTCTTCGTCAGTAGTTTCCTTTTCTGTGTATTCTTTACTGAATACAAATTCATAAGCTACTTCAGCACCGGACTGTTTCTTATCAATAAGGATCCTGGTCCAGAACCTGATTCCTTCAGAATCCGACTGACGTCCGAGACACTTATCATATAAGCGTTCCGCGAAATTATATACGTCTACGTCAGAAGGTGAAAACAGAGCGTTTTCCGGTAATGAATCATTAGGATCATCTGTCTTGTATTCACCTCTGATGATGTCGTACTCTTCACAGATAGTGTTAAACTCAGTTGAATTTACGAAATCCTGGAAGATACGCTTACGTGAACATCCGCTGTTATCAATCTGGAATTTCCAATAATCGAATCCGTCCTGATCAGGCTCACGTCCGAAGAATGCTTTATAAAGCATCGTAAGATACTCATCATTGGATGTCTCAAAAGACTCATATTCAGGACTGAATACAAACAATGATGCTACTTCAGCACCGGTTGAATGTCCCTGCATCAGTTCATTTGTCCAGAAATTTATACCGTCTACATCAGATCCTCTGCCCAAACAGTAAGTATAAAGTCTTTCAACAAAACCTCTTACCTGTTCTTCCCTTTCCTTATCAGGATTCTCTGTAGGTTCAGGAGTATCAGTCGGTTCAGGGGTTACCGTAGCATCAGGTGTCTCCGTAGGATCAGGAGTAACAGTTGTTCCATCCGGATTTGTAGGATCTGTCGGATCCGTAGTATCAGGTGTCTCACCCGGAGTTTTCTGATCTTCAGGTTTATTCTGATCTTCTTCCTTCTGATCATTCTCAGAATTATTTAGATTCTGAATATTCGGATCAGCTACTTCCTTATCATCATTATCCAGAAGCTCATTTGCAGTAACTACATTAGATTCTGTAGTCTCTTCAGATTGCTGAGTTTCATCAGCCCTAAGTCCTGCTCCTGCAAATACGAGCAAGACCAACACCGCCGCGGTTAAAGAAGCCGCGAGATGTCTGATCATTTTCTCATTTCCCATATTAACCTCATTCTAATTCGTCATCCCAGTCCATGATCTTTGAACCGGAAGTGGTTTCATTTATTGACGATTCTTCTCCGTATGTTGTTGCATTCAGATCATCAGACAATGTCGGATCGTAGACAGGAGTCTGTTCACTTACAACAGGTTCAACCGGTGGAGTATATGATTGTTGTACAGGCTGTGAGTACTGTGGCTGCTGCATCTGTGGTTGCTGACCATATTGAGGAGCATACTGCTGCTGCATAGGCTGCTGACCGTACTGCGGTGCGTATTGCTGCTGCATTGGCTGCTGACCGTACTGCGGAACGTACTGCTGCTGCATAGGCTGCTGACCATACTGCGGAGCGTATTGCTGCTGCATTGGCTGATAATTGTTCTGCACAGGCTGATTAACCATTGTCTGAGCATAATCGTTATAGTACTGAGATGAAGGAACAGCAGTCTGAGGTACAGGCGGATTAGCCTTTGCATATGCCTTATTCTTCTTACCGGTAAGGATGCCAAATACGATTATAAGTACAATACCGAGAACAAATGTAGCTCCTACGATCAAAACAAACGTAAAGAAAACGTCCAGGATATTATTGAAAAGATGCATAGCAACTTCTTCAACCGCACCATCAGTATCGATCTGTCTCATTCCTAATGAGAAAACACCATATATCAAGAAACAAATAACAGTCGCAATACCTTGTCCGATCGTCATTGCTATTCCCAGATTCCTCAAAGGCTTAAACTTATTCTTGTGAATAAGAACAAGAACAACCGTAAACACAAGGATAAGACCAAAACAAGAAACGAACTGGATCATTATGTTCATTCTTGAAGCATAAAGACTTCCACCGAGTCTTTCTTCTAACTGCGGGAAGAGTTCTTCATTCAAAGACTTATTGAGGGAATCGTAAATATCATTCTTAGATTCTTTTATCTCAGCTTTACTTGCTCCATGTTCCTCAAGCACAGGCTGTATCTCTTCTTCGAACATTTCCTCAAATTTGTCATAATCAACTTCATAGTCCTGCTCGAAAAGGCCGTCGAAGATCTCGTCCAATACGAAATTAACAAGAGTATCGGACATACCGTCAATATCCTCTTTGTAAGGATTATCCTTGAACTTCTCATCTTCCATGACCATTTCAGTGAACTCTTTTCTGAGTTTCTTATCGAAGATCTTTTCACTCCAGAATTTAGGCGTTAGAAGAGTACTGTAGATGCATGCAGCATAAGTACCATATATAAACAGGAAAACCATCAATACGGTAAAGATAGGTCTTAAAACATTAGCTACTGTTTTTTCTCTAAGCATAAATCATACCCTCACTCATTAAAAAATCTTATATATTTTATCATAATCCCACCTTTATACCCAAATGGTATACTTTTCTCATGAGGAAGAACAATTTTGGTGAAGGTAATATAACACTTATCATTCTTAAGCAAGCTGTACCACTTATAATCGCGCAACTTGCCCAATTATTGTACAACATCGTAGACAGAGTTTTCATTGGACATATACCTGAAACGGGTAAGAATTCCCTGACAGGTCTTGGCATCTGTTTCCCTCTAATATCGCTTATCATGGCATTTACCCTTCTTTTTGGTCTTGGCGGAACTCCTCTTTTCTCGATCTCTAAGGGCGAAGGTAAAAATGACAGGGCTACAGATATAATGAGGCATTCATTTATCCTTCTTCTTTTCTCGTCTTTTATCATCACGATAGTTTCGTATCTTACTATGAAACCGCTCATATACGGTCTCGGAGCAAGTGATACCACATTTTTCTATGCCAAAGAGTATCTGAAGATATATCTTCTCGGAACTCCTTTCCTTATGATCGGTTCAGGAATGAACTTCTATATATCAGCTCAGGGACGTCCGGGAACAGCTATGATAACGACTTTATCAGGCGCGGCCGTTAATGTTGTCTTGGATCCTTTGTTGATCTACTACATGGGTCTTGGCATCAAAGGTGCTGCCATCGCGACAGTTATCTCTCAGATAGTCTCATTTGTCTGGGTAATGTTCTTCTTTGTCGTTAAAGGCAGTGAGATAAAACTGTCGTTTAAGGGATTTGTATTTTCCGTAAAGACAGCTCTTCGTATCGTATCAGTCGGAATCACAAACTTCATCATGGAAGCTACAAACTGTATTATCCAGCTCGTTTGCAATAAGTCTTTGGCTTATTACGGAGGAGACGATTACGTTACCATTATGACTGTAATCAATTCTGTAAGATCGATCTTGGGTCTTGTCGTAAGCGGTATTACATCAGGATGCCAGCCGGTCCTCGGTTTCAATTACGGAGCCAAGAAATACGATCGAGTATGCAAGGCTATCAAAGTTAATACGATAATGGGTGTCCTTTATACACTCGTTGCATGGGCTCTTGTCTGGATCTTCCCTTCATTCTTCATCAAGCTGTTTACGGATGATCCGCAGATCCTTCTTTTCGGCACAAAGTATCTTAAGATCTACTTTATGGGATATATCTTTATGTCGCTGCAGTTTTCGGGACAGTCAACATTTATGGCACTTGCCAAAGTTAAATATGCGATCACGTTTTCGATACTACGAAAGATCATTATCGTTGTGCCTTTGACACTTATACTGCCGCTACTTATGAAAGACAGCATCGCAGGCGTATTCTGGGCTGAGCCAATCTCTAATCTTATTGGCGGAAGTGCCAGTTTTATTACGATGTACATCACAGTATACAGAAGGCTTAAGAATAAAGAACACCTGGCGGCATGATTATTCAGAACAAAAAAGCGGGAGGTCAAACGACTTCCCGCTTTTATTTTCTAATCGATCAGATCAGTTATCACGACGGATTTTCTTCTCAACCTCATCAACGAGGAGAGCTGCTGCCTCATCGACACTCATGGTCTTTGAACCTTCTTCAAACTTGCAGCTTACTGATACAGTGTTGTTCTCGACTTCGTTATCACCGATTACGAACCAGTAGATGAGCTTATCGAGACGGGCCTCACGGATCTTCTTACCGATCTTCTCGCTTCTGTCATCAACCTCTGCACGAAGTCCCTTAGCGCGGAGTGCGTCACGAACTTCATAAGCCTTGTCGACCTGCTTATCGGAGATAGGAAGGATCCTAACCTGCTCCGGAGCCATCCAAAGAGGGAGACAACCTGCAAATCTCTCGATGAGGTATGCGAGAGTACGCTCGAAGCAACCAAGGCTCGTTCTGTGGATGATGTAAGGATTCTTCTTTGTTCCGTCTACATCAACGTATTCCATACCGAACTTAGCAGCGAGGAGCATGTCGATCTGGATCGTAACGATCGTGTCTTCCTTACCGAAAACGTTCTTATACTGGATATCGAGCTTAGGGCCATAGAAAGCAGCCTCGTCGATTCCTACAGTGTACTCAACACCAAGGTTGTCGAGGATCTTAGCCATCGTAGCCTGAGCCTCTTCCCACTGCTCTTTGGTACCTTCGTACTTGTTCTTAGGGTTCTCAGGATCCCACTGTGAGAATCTGAACGTACAATCCTGAAGAAGTCCTACAGTATCAAGGAAGTACTTAGCAAGCTCAAGACAACCCTTGAACTCTTCCTCGAGCTGATCAGGACGAAGGATGTAGTGACCCTCGGAGATGGTGAACTGACGAACACGGATAAGACCGTGCATCTCGCCGCTGTCCTCATTTCTGAAGAGCGTTGAAGTCTCAGTTAATCTCATAGGAAGATCTCTGTAGCTTCTCTGTCTATTGAGGAATACCTGATACTGGAAAGGACAGGTCATAGGACGAAGAGCAAAGCACTCCTTTGACTCATCTTCAGCATCACCCATGATAAACATACCGTCTCTGTAGTGATCCCAGTGTCCGGAGATCTTGTAGAGGTCACGCTTTGCAAAGAAAGGCGTCTTTGTAAGTTCACATCCGTGAGCCTGCTCGACATCCTCTACCCAACGCTGCAGGAGCTGGATAACTCTCGCACCCTTAGGAAGAAGGATCGGAAGACCCTGTCCGATATAATCAACAGTCGTGAAGTACTCGAGTTCACGACCGAGCTTGTTGTGGTCACGCTTCTTAGCTTCCTCAAGCTTTGTGATGTACTCGTTGAGCATTTCCTTGTTTGGGAAAGCAGTACCGTATATTCTCTGAAGGCTCTCCCTGTTGGAATCTCCTCTCCAGTAAGAAGCTGAAGTTGAGATGAGCTTGAAAGCCTTGATCTCGCCTGTGCTCTCGATGTGCGGACCTGCGCAAAGATCAACGAAATCACCCTGCTTGTAGAAAGAGATAACTGCGTCATCAGGAAGGTCATTAATGAGCTCCACCTTGAATGGCTCATTTCTCTCCTGCATGAACTTAACAGCTTCCTCACGTGGAAGTTCGAATCTCTCGAGCTTCAGGTTTTCCTTGATGATCTTCTTCATCTCGGCTTCTATGTTCTTGAGATCCTCTGCCGAGAAAGCACCCTCATGCTGGAAATCATAATAGAAACCGTCATCGATTGCAGGACCGATAGTAAGCTTTGTATCAGGCCAAAGTCTCTTAACTGCCTGAGCCATAACGTGAGCTGTTGTGTGTCTGTACATCTTTCTTTGTACTTCATCATTAAAATCTACCATTGGTCTTACCTCCTTGTTTTGTTTCTTTTGGTAGTTTTCCGGCATGATGTTTTCGAACAAATAAAAACACCATGCCCCAAGCATTGGGATGCATGGTTGCACGGTTCCACCCAAATTGCACGTCGTGTGCGACGTACCACTCATTAAGCCTTAACGCGGCCGGACGGCGAAGGTTACTCTTTTAAGATTTACCCCTGCAGTTCCAAGGTTGTATGCAAACGGGACTTTTCAACGAAGCTTCCAGCCGATGACTCCGATTCTCTGTATGATGTTTTCCGCAGGCACATGTCCTTTTCATCACTGTTAGCGGTAGTTTACTCCAATTACCCTGTTCTGGCAATAGTCAATTCACACAAATCAGGTCCTTGACCTTATCATACTTAGACTGCCCTATTCCCTTCACGTTCATAAGGTCCTCTTTCTCCTCGAAAACATTGTCCTGTCGGTATTCTATGATCGAATCAGCCATCACGTCGCCTATCCCGGGCAAAGTCTTGAGCAGTTCCTTATCTGCAGTATTGATATTGATAAGGCCCGATTCAGATTCACTCTCGCTCTCACCGGATATAGTAACCAGCTCATCTCCCTCCTTCGGGATCTTGATCGTGATATTACTGTTAAGGATCATGACCAGATCGATATCTTCCTTAGCAGCCTCAGATGTCAGGCCTCCCGCCATCTCCACTGCATCATTAAGTATGCACCCGCGCTCTATCTCATAGACTCCCGGGTTATTTACCTCCCCGCAGATATATACATATATCGTTCCCGCTTCTGTCTCAGAAGTTGTTTCAACAATACTCTCACCTGTCTCGATAGTAACCTTACTTCCAGAAAGGAAAGACATCTCGCCCTTAAAAAAGATCTTATAAACTATTCCGGCGGCTACCGTGATAATAAATATCACAATATAGATCTTGTCTTTGTTTTTGCTCGAAAACATAAGTGCCACCTCTCCATTAGAAAGGTAGCACATACGGTTCTTCAATAAATCGACAAAAAATACAAAAAGCGACAATTCGAACTAAACAGGTTCGAAAGCACCGTCAAATAGCACTCTTGGTCTCCCAAAGCTTCTCAAGATCGTAGTTGGCACGGTCTTCCGGATGGAAGATATGAACAACGACATCCTTATAATCGATAAGGATCCAGCGGTTACTGTTTCTTCCCTCAACGTGATCTGCATAAAGATCGATCTCATTTTTGAGAACTACTTCAACCTCATCAGCCAAAGCCTTGATCTGTGTTGTGGAATTACCGCTGCAGATTACAAAATAATCCGCCATGATAGTCTTCTCTGATACATCGATCAACTGAATATCGATACCCTTTTTGCTATCCAGAATCTCAACAATCTTCTCAGCCAACTCTTTACTTGTCATCTAACACTTCTCCTTAATCAAAAGATGGTTTCTATTAATCAATTATAAGTTAATCTGCGATTTTAAGCAAAATCATCTGTAAATATCCTATCACATGTTGCCGACTCAACATTCATTACTGTAGCCTCATTCGGATAAGACGAGAAAACAAGGCAACCTTTTCCTTCTACCACGGTAATAGGAACATATTCCGTACTTTCTGGTCTTAGAGTCCATAGATTCACGCTTCCGTCAGAAATATTCGGATCTTCCACACCAACCAAATGTCTGAGCATCAGCAATGAAGATTTATCAGGACCAACTTCGGAACTGAAGCTGATATAAACATCCGCTACTCCGTTAACCGTGCTGTCTCCCGTGTCGACTTTGACAACTACTTCATGTTCGGATAAACGCTCGATCGTTACAGGGAAATCTCCTGTAAGGATAGTATCCTGATTTGCTCCCTGCTCCCAATAAGCAGCATAGGAATTACAGTCAACCACATGATAATTGGCATAAAGCTCACGATAGAAAAACCAGTTGGCATTACGCATCCATTTACCGTAGATTGAGTAATCCAACCTGCTTGTTGAAACCACCTCAAAATCCTTTTTATTAAATGATTCCAAGTACTTCTCTCTTGCATCATCAGACAAGACATGGATTATATAATCCGTTCCGGACGGCTGGTATTGATCAGTAACCGTTTCCAATGAGGAAGCATAAGCCGAGAATACTCTTCTTCCGTTAAGTATCTCTACTGATTTATCGAGATCTTCTGAACACTCGTCCAGATATCCGCCCAATTCAGGATAATACTTGTAATTAGAGTTATCCTTCGGAAGTTTGATAAGACAGAACACCAATCCGAAGCAGATAAATAAGGCAGCTACGGAAGTAAATATGATCGACGTAGTCTTATTGGGCTCGACCTTGTTCTTTTTCAAAAAGTATCCGACCACGCGGAATGCTTCCAGGAAATATATCAACAACAAAGTCTCGATAAGGAACAATGAGTATGTCGTATCAATACGGCTGAACAGTTTGTAACCCTGAACAGCACCAAAACAGGAAAGCAGGACAAAAACTACTGTTCCGAATGCACAGATGCCTTTCCAGGTAAGATCGCGAAGCAAAAAGACAACATAGACCAACATTGTAACGGCACACATAATTACCTGCGGAGATATCTCAATCTGGTAAAAATAGAATGCGTGCCAGTACGGATCTTCATAATACCAGCCTTGATATTGAGCATAAAAGAAATTCATCTTAACCCAGATGATCGGATGTCCGCGTGTGATCAAAGCAGCCAAGAAAAACATTGTAACAAGGCTTAATGAGAGCATTATAACAACGGTCAATAATAATCTTGGAATGTTCTTATATTTGATCAAAACCAAAAGAGGAACGAGGATCATGAATGCGATAAAGCAGACAAGTCCGTAGTCGTTACCCCAGACTATTGATAGACCCGCGAGCAAAGAAACAAGGATTATATGAGCGTAAAATCTCTTCTTTTCACTCCATTTATCTTTTCCTTGAAGCTTTGTTGAAACAACAACAAATATCACTATACATACAGGAATGATCATAGCTCGGATGTTTCTTGCTGAATTTCCGCCCACCATCATGCTCTTCAGGAAAATAGACAAGAATAGTCTGAAGACGAGTGATGTAATAGCAGGTATCACCCAGTTCTTCTTAAAAAACGCATAACTTAGTCCGTAACAATAAAGGATCACCGAAAGTGACGATACATAATCATATGCCAAGACTGATGCAGCATAATTACCGCCGAAAAGGAATGTAAACAATGAAGTAAGAACAAGATGGCCTGAACCCAGATAAACGGTAAAATCCTTAAAAGGTATCTGACCATCCAGAAAACGTCTTATCACATTATAGTTTTGGAAAGTACCGTTTATAGAAAAGTAATCCAGATTCGGGATAGCATTGTAGGCAGCCAAGAAATATATGACAAGCACCAAGATCAAAGAAAATGCGTAAAGGTACGAATTGCTAATCAAACCTTCGCAATTCAACAGTCTTTTCTTACTCAAACTTTCCTGCATGTATTACCCTCTCCCTATATCTTCATCAGTCAAAAGGAATATCCTGTCACAAGATAATTCGTTAACTTCGATAGAGGTCTTATCGATCGGATATGAATCAAGGATGACGTAACCTATACCGTCAACGATCTCAACCGGAATGTATTCTTTGTTCTTTTGTCTGAGGCACCACTGATTCAATTGGTCATCAGCAGTATTATCATCTGTTGCTCCGACCATAACGCGAAGGATGAAAATGCTGGAAGCATCTTCTTTGACCTTTGCCTCATAATCAATGCAGACATCAGCAATTCCGTTGATAGTCTTGTCCTCTGTTCCAACTATAACGTAAACCTGGGAATCTGTAACACGGTATATATCCGTCTTGATCTCACCTGTGTAGATAGAATCCGGTTCCTCGCCATATTCCCAATAATCAGCATACGAATTGCGTCCGATGAAGTGCCAATCAGAATATAATTCACGATAGTAAAACCAGTTTGCTCTGCGGAGCCATTTGCCGTACATCGCATAATCGACACGAATTGTCGAAGCAACATCAAAATTCTTCTCTGAAAAAGTACGTAAATACTCTTCCCTTGTATCATCAGTCAAAACATGAATGATGTAATCATAACCTGATGGCTGGTATTGGTCGGTTACTACTTCCAAAGAAGATGCATATTCCGAAAAGACTTTACGATCACCAACAAGTTCCAATGATCTGTCCAGATCCTCAGAACAATAATCCAAATATCCGCCAAGTTCAGGATAATACTTCAAAGAGGAATTATCTCTTTTCAATCCGAACAAAGACATCACTAATCCGACTATTACAAATGAAGCAGGAGCAACAAACAGGATCATTTCCACTATCTTATTAAGTTTCATATCATTCTTTTTGATGCTTCTGATGACTATGAACATAATATCGAATACTAAGATAATTACCTCTGCACACAAGAGCATCAGTCCATAAGCCCTGTCACGAAGACTGAAAAGCCTGTACGCTTCGCATGCACCGAAAAATGAAAGCATGGCAAAAACTATCGTTCCGAAACGACGAATGTTTTCCCATGTTATCTTACGGAGCAAAACGACCAGATGACCCAAAAGGATCAATATACATGCTATTATCGGGACAGAAAGATCAAGTTGGTACAGATAAGTTGCATGGAGTTCAGGAGCTTCAAAATACCAACTCTGATACTGACTTGAGAAAAAGTTTGATCTGAACCAATCATAAAAATGTCCCCTGGATACTATCAATACCAATAAGGAAGCTATTATCACAGTTCCGGCAATAACAACACCCTCTGACAAAAGCATCTTCAAAACACTCTTTTTCTTTACCAAAACAAATAACGGAACAAGCATCATTATCGCTATAAAGCAGACAAGACCGTAATCGTTACTCCAAACAAAAGCCATTCCCGAAATAACAGATAACAGAATAAGATGGAGATAAAACTTCTTGTTCTCGCTCATCTCTTTGAGGGATTCGATAATGGCAGAACCTATTACATAGATCAGGATGCTGATAGGTATTACAAGAGCTCTTATGGATCTGGCTGAATTGCCGCCCAAAAACATAGGATCAAATACCGGATAAAGGACGACCCTGAATAATACAGCCATGAACGACGGGATGACCCAATTTCTCTTGAAGAAAACAAAACTTAGAACGTAACAATAGATTACGACTGAAAGCGACGATATAAAATGATACGAGATTACGGAAGCAGCATAATTTCCGCCAAATAGTAACGTAAAGAATGACGTGACAACAAGATGTCCCATACCAAGATATGCCGGAAAATCGACAAATGGTATCTGACCGTCAAGGAATCTTCTGATGATGTTGTAATTCTGAAAAGTTCCGTTTATAGGAACATAGTCAAGATTAGGAACCTGGGCATATGCCTTTAAGTAATACACCACAAGAACCAGTAATACCGATAAAACATAAAGAAACGGATTACTCATCAGTTTCTTTATCTTATTTTCTTTATCCAATCCAGTCGTACTCATATCAATCTTGCATCCCCTACACCTAATCTATAAGATCACTTTTTCATACCCAGTGTCTCTAAAAAGCCAAGAGTGTTCGGATGTAATTTCATTCCCTTACGCTTACTCTTATCAACAAAAGCGCTGACACACAGTATCAGACCAAGTTCAAGATCCTTATCGGCAGCTGCCCTGACTTCAGTCAGATCGTCATAGGTCCTTGCCGGTTCGATCTTGTCAGACAGATAAACAACTTTATCCGTTATAGTCATGTTAGCCCTGGCGGTAGTGTGATATCTGATCGCATCAAGGATCTCCTCATCCTTGATACCGAACTGCTTCTTTGCCATAAGCGCGCCAGCAGGTCCGTGCCAGAGCTTTTTAATATCATAACTCTCGCCTGAATCCTTGATAGCCATCTTTTTCTGCTGATCATCCGGAAGTTCCTTGGCACAGTCGTGAAGAACGCCTGCTATCAATGCTTTATCCGGATCTCCGCCGTACATGACGGCATATTTGACTGCCAGGATCGCCGTGTTGATCGTGTGAAGAAGTCGCTCTCTTTTTAAGATCGGATAAAGTTCGATCGCATACTCAAGGAATTCTTCCATTGACTCGTCCGACACGTTTTCGAGCCAGTCTGCAGCATAAAGAGCATTTGTCTTGATGAAGGTTTTGACTTCCTCAGGAATCTGGTCTGTATTCTTTTCTTTTCGAAAACACGAAGAAGACACATCAACTCCGTCAATTTCAAATACTGTTATCTTTGTATGATAAAGGTCCTCTATACGCTTAACATTGGCTTCAAAATCCTCATCCTGACCCGGTCTTCCGGCAACAAGAAGATTCACGAGACCTAAGATCTCCTCAGGCTCGTACCACTTGTCAAAAGTCGGCAGGATATCTGAACCGCAGATCCAGAAAAGCTCAACATTATCAGAATCAACCAGATCATTGATCCTGTTTTTCTTAAGAAGAGCTTTGATGGTATTAAGAGTATAACTGATGCCCGGGATAAAGAACTCAACATCACTTACGACGACTTTATCACCGAATCTTTCGACGGCATCAACAGTCATATAGTATCTGTACGGGGCAGCGTTCAATATCTTGCCACGCTTAAACGGATTTCTCGCAGACGGGATCACGACAACCTTGTCGACAGCTTTTAAAGCACCCTCGATCATGCTTAAATGTCCGTTATGAAACGGATCAAATGAACCCCCGAACAGACCTACTTTCATTACTTAAGAAACTCCAAAGCACGCTTACCGATATCGTGTCTAAAGTGTGCTCCCTCGAAATCGATCTTGGAAACGCCCTCATATGCCTTATCAAGAGCACTCTGAAGATCATCAGCCCTTGCAGTAACACCGATAACACGACCACCGTTTGTAAGGAACGTACCGTTCTCATCAAGTTTGGTTCCTGCATGATAAACGAAGCATCCGTCGATCTGACCCTTATCGTCAAATCCCTTCATTGGAATGCCCTTCTTATAGCTCTGCGGATATCCGCCGGAAGCCATGATAACACATGCACATGCACCGTCATACCACTTGATATCGATATCCTTGAGTCTTCTCTCACAGATAGCCTCAAAGATGTCATAGAGGTCAGCATCGAGCATAGGAAGAACTACCTGAGTCTCAGGATCACCGAATCTGCAGTTATACTCGATAACCTTAGGTCCGTTAGGAGTGATCATAAGACCGAAGTAAAGGATACCCTCAAATCTTCTGCCCTCTTTGTTCATTGCGTTCATTGTAGGAATGAAGATCTTCTCCATACACTCCTTAGCTACTTCTTCTGTGTAGCAAGGGTTCGGAGAAATTGTTCCCATTCCGCCTGTATTAAGGCCCTCGTCATTATCAAGGGCTCTCTTATGGTCCATGGAAGAGATCATAGGGATCATTGTCTCACCATCCGTGAATGAAAGAACGGATACTTCAGGGCCTGTTAAGAATTCTTCTATAACGACTCTGGAGCTGCTCTTACCGAACTTCAGATCGTCGATCATCTCTTTAACTGCAGTAATTGCCTCTTCCTCATTCTGAGCGATGATAACGCCCTTACCGAGTGCAAGACCGTCAGCCTTGATTACTGTAGGATATGTGTTCTGCTCTTTTAAATACTTGATAGCGCTCTCGCTGTCAGTGAAAACACCATAGTAAGCAGTCGGAATATCATATTTCTTCATGAGTTCCTTGGAGAATACCTTGGAACCTTCGATGATAGCTGCATTGGCCTTAGGTCCGAATGTAAAGAAACCTTCTTTCTCCAATGCATCAGCCATTCCCAATACAAGCGGATCATCAGGAGCTACTACAACCATGTCAGGCTGAAGTTTCTTGGCAAGTTCCACCATTCCTTCGATATCTGTTGCTCCAACCGGGAAGCACTCGGCATACTTACTGATACCGCCGTTTCCCGGTGCACAATAGATCTTACCAACCTTTGGACTTTCAGATAATTTCATAATGATGGCATGTTCTCTTCCGCCACCGCCTACTACAAGAACGTTCTTCATGAATAGTCTCCTATAGATCAAGATTTAACCTATAAGATATTACTACAATTCATGTGAAGTTTCTACTCAACTATCTGCGCAAGAATTTCCGAAAATGAAGTCAGATCCCAGTTGCTGTAAATGTAACCGTCATAGATCAAGAAAGGCTCGGATTCACCATCGTAATATGTAAAAGCCCATGTCTCGCCGTCGCAGACATTGTCTTCAGAATAATCCTTAAACGGATTATCCTTTTTCGACCAGAGGCAAAATTCCAGAATCTGTCGGAAATCGTAATCATCGACTTCAACTGTCTTTATCAGTTCAGGTTCTGAGATGGTGTACAGATAGTAATAATCTATGGTCTTATCGTAATTAACAACGTATTTCTCGCCGCAGACATTATCGGTTGACCAGTCGATAGGCTCCCAAAATGATACAACAGCCTCTAACATGATGCCTTCATCAGGAAGCGGATAAGAAAAATCCAGTTCGTTCCAGTAAGACTCAAGAATATTTTCTATAAAGCACATAGCTTCATTCGAATAGGCATATCCGCTATAAATCTGGTGGGAACTGCTGTCGGAATCATAGAAGTAGAATGCCCACATGGCTCCGTCATCCACTAATTCGTAATAATCTTTGTAAGTCTCATTTACGTAACCATCATATGCAAAATCGTATATGTAAAAATAGTCAATGTCTGATACTTTAGTGCTCTGAGTGATCTCACCTGTGAGATTGCAGTTAACCGTTATCTCAAGAGTACCGTCATAATACAAAACATACTCCGTGTTGATCCACGTATCCATGTTATCTACTATCATCCAGCAATTACTGTTATTCCCTTTAAACATGATACCGTCGATCTCTTTCAGTTCTTCGATATCAGTTTCATTAATATCAGTTTCATCGATATCAGTTTCATCAGCCTCAGTTTCTTTGCTTTCTGTTATATTTTTCCCCTTTGAACGCTTAACGGAACTCTCCATAGTTTTTTCCGCAGCACAAGATGCGATTCCAAACATTATCGCAATAACCAATAAAATACTTAAAGATCTTTTCATTATGACCTCCTAAGCTCCCCGTTGCTTTCACTTTATATATCAACTTTTGGGAGGTCTTGGTTTCATTTTAGCGAAAAGAACGTATTCTTATGAAGCGGCATGATAAACATTGCCGTATTCCAAAGGGCAAGAAAATCCTCAGTGGAAAGTTTGCGATTGTATAGTTTGCTTGGACAGTTTATGTAGTCCTCAATAGTCTCTGCTATGTAGATGTTGTTTTCGTCATAGCCGACAACGTTTACGTAATGAAGTGTTTTCGAGCCCTTGTAAGATCTGATGAAAACAATTACGGGATGACCCTTTTCGACTTCTGCCTTCAGAGTTTCCAAAGAACCTCTGTAGTAATTTGCGGCAAATCCTTCTTTTCGAAGAAAGGAACGAAGATGCTTAGGAAGGATGGTTCCGTTTTTGAGCCTGGGCATCTTCTGATATGCCTCGGCACCCGTTATGTTCCTGTCGAAATGACGCATCAGGTATGCGCTCGAAAAGCCGGCACACTGGTTAAAGTCCTGGATCTCAATGGTGTTGGGAACATCAACAATATAAGAAGCGGCATTCGGTCTTTGAGCCTTATGAAATCTGTATAATCCTTCTCGAAAACATGTGACCAACAAATAGATCACAACTGTGCTTATCATATTGATCAACGGGATCCAAAACAGTAATTTCATATCTCTTCAGCTTCTTTAATTTATGGTCTTCAGAATAACACTACGACATAAGGATTATCAAGAACAAAAAACATCCCCGAAGCAAATACTTCAGGGATGTTAGATTCAAACTGTTAAGTATTAGTGATGGAACAATCTGATTCCTGTGAATGCCATTGCCATATCATACTTGTTACAAGTCATGATAACATGGTCGTCACGGATGGATCCGCCCGGCTCAGCAATGTACTTAACACCGCTCTTCTTAGCACGCTCGATGTTGTCACCGAATGGGAAGAATGCATCAGAACCGAGACATACGTCAAAGTTCTTCTTGAGCCATTCTTTCTTCTCTTCGATAGTAAGAACTTCTGGCTTAACCTTGAAGAGTTCCTGCCATCTGCCCTCTGCGAGAACATCCTCATACTCATCAGAGATATATACGTCGATAGTATTGTCTCTGTCAGGACGACGGATATCATCTACGAACTGAAGACCCATGACCTTCGGATGCTGACGGAGCCACCAGTTATCAGCCTTGTTGCCTGCAAGACGTGTGCAGTGGATACGAGACTGCTGACCTGCACCGATACCGATTGCCTGGCCGTCCTTAACGTAGCATACAGAGTTACTCTGTGTGTACTTCAATGTGATAAGAGAGATAAGAAGATCGATCTTCTTGTCCTCAGGGATATCCTTGTTATCAGTTACGATGTTGTTCAAAAGATCCTTGTCGATCTTAAGCTCGTTTCTTCCCTGCTCGAAAGTAACACCGAAAACATCCTTTGTCTCGATCGGATCAGGTACATAGTCAGGATCGATCTTGATCACGTTATATGTTCCCTTACGCTTTGTCTTAAGGATCTCAAGAGCCTCATCTGTGTAGTCAGGTGCGATGATACCGTCAGAAACTTCTCTAGCGAGCATCTTAGCTGTGATAGCATCACATGTATCAGACAAAGCAACGAAGTCACCGTAAGAAGACATACGGTCTGCGCCTCTTGCTCTTGCGTAAGCACAAGCGATAGGAGAAAGCTCACCAAGGTCATCTACGAAGTAGATCTTAGCCTCTGTCTCAGAAAGAGGACGTCCTACTGCAGCACCTGCAGGAGAAACGTGCTTAAAGGAAGTAGCTGAAGGAAGTCCTGAAGCTGCCTTAAGCTCCTTTACGAGCTGCCAGCCGTTAAATGCATCAAGAAGATTGATGTATCCCGGCTTACCGTTCAAAACCTCGATTGGAAGCTCAGAACCGTTCTTCATGAAAATCTTAGATGGTTTCTGGTTTGGGTTACAACCATACTTTAACAACATTTCGTTAGCCATATTGTCCTCCCGATTATTTAACGTTCTTGTTTACGATTCTTGTGTCAGCCTTACCTGTTGCGATATCGATAAAGCGTACGAACAAGGAAACCTTGTTATCATTGTTGAGGCTGTTCCAGAGCATATCTGTGAAAGAATCGATATCTCCGTCGATAGCTACCTTCTCAGGCTCACCCTCAAAGCTCGGAAGCGGGTTTCCGTCACCCATGTATGTGTGGATGAATCTTCCCTCACCTGCGATAGGGTTTGTATAGGAGAATGTATATCTCTGGCAGGAAGACGGATCGCCGTCAGCTGACTTCAAGATAGACATTGCATAGTTATAAGAACCGTTCTCAACGTGCATGATACCTGAGATTCTAGGAGTATAGTTAGGAGCGTCATCCTCAAACTCACGAGTTCTCAAAGCCTGCTCAAATGTCTGCTGCTTATCCATGAGTTCGTAAATTGTATCTGTCTGATCTCCGTTCGTAACGATAGTCTTGTTACCAAGAACTCTTACAGGAGAATAGATGATAAGGTGCGGATCTGTAAGAAGCGAAGGATCAAATGCCTCTGTCTTGATTCCGTCTTCAGTAGCTGTGAATACTCTGTTTCTGGAGTTCACGCTTCTGCCCATGATGAAGTAAGCTGTTACAGCACTCTTTCCATCCTTGGACTTTCCGATCACGATACCTCTTCCCGGATAATCATTACCCTTGAGAAGTTCAGCGATGTCATAAGTTTTCATAGATGTCACCCCTCTGTTTAATTATATTCAACTCTGTTGTTGACTACTTTGATCTTTCCATCCGCAAAAAGCTGGATAGCCTTCGGAAGGATTACCTGCTCACATTCTTTCATGATACGCTTCTGAAGTACTTCAGGAGTATCATCAGGAAGAACGTCAACACATTTCTGAAGAAGGATAGGACCTTCATCATAATTCTCATTTACGATATGAACAGTTGCACCGGAAACCTTAACACCGCGCTCCAATGCAGCCTCATGAGGCCTGATACCGTACATTCCCTTGCCGCAGAAAGAAGGGATCAATGCAGGATGGATATTTATGATCCTGTTATTGAAAGCCTTAACTGTCTTTTCGCCAAGAAGAGAAAGATATCCTGCAAGAACGATAAGTTCAGCTCCGCTCTCATTAAGCTTAGCAAGAACTGCATCATCCCACGCTTCCCTGCTCTCAAAGCTCTTTACGGACATAACAACGGATGGGATGTTATTCTGCGATGCACGCTCCAGAGCATAAGCCTTGTCATTGGATGCAATAACAAGTGCGATCTCAACGTTGGTCAATGAACCGTCCTTGATCTGATCGATTATTGCCTGGAGATTGGTTCCTCCGCCTGATACGAATACTGCGATCTTCATCTTATTACTCCGGTGTACCTGCAACGAAATTACCGTCAAAGCATGCTGCACACTGACCGCAACGGATGCCCTCAGTAGATGCTCTTAAGCTCTCAAGACTGATATAACCCAAGGAATCAGCACCGATCATCTCGCAGATCTCTTCTGTTGTCATCTTTGTAGCCGGAAGCTCGCTTGCTGTTGATGTGGAAACTCCATAGTAGCAAGGATACATTACCTTAGGAGAAGCGATTCTCAAGTGTACTTCCTTAGCTCCTGCATCACGAAGGAATCTGATAATGTGCTTTGTTGTTGTACCTCTTACGAGAGAGTCATCAACGATACAGATCCTCTTGCCCTTGATAGCAGACTTAAGAACTGCAAACTTCATACGAACTGCAAGTTCTCTCTGACCCTGTGTACCTTCGATGAAAGTACGGCCTACATAACGGTTCTTGAGAAGTCCTGCGCCGTAAGGGATACCGCTTCCCTGTGAGAAACCAACAGCAGCCGGGTTACCTGAATCAGGAGCACCGATTACAAGGTCACAGTCACATGGCTGTTCCTTAGCAAGGAACTTACCAACATTTACACGTGAATCATATACGCTTGAACCGTCAATAACACTATCAGGTCTAGCATAATAAACATACTCGAAAATACATACTCTTCCGTCTTCGAGAGTGCACTTATTGCCTTTTACTGTGTAATAAGTTGAAGAAACACCATTATCAGAAATAGTGATGATCTCGCCCGGATCGATGTCTCTTATGATCTCAGCACCGATAGCATCGAAAGCACAAGACTCGGAAGAGAGCATATACATATCGTCTTTCTTAGCAAGGATCAAAGGACGAAGTCCCAGAGGATCTCTTACGCCGACGATACGGTCGTTAGTCATGAAGCAAAGAGCATAAGCACCCTTAAGGCTCTTCATTGTCTCGAGGATAGCATCCTCAACTGTCTCTGTCTTAACCTGATTTCTGCAGAAGAGAGACATAACTACTTCTGCTTCAGTATTTGTCTGGAAGATAGCTCCCTTATCAATAAGCTTATTTCTCAATGTATTAGCATTAAGGATCTTACAGTTTGTTGAAAGAGCGATATGACCTGTTCTGGATTTGATAGCGAAAGGCTGCATGGAATCAATAGCAGGCTCAAGCTCAGAAGCAAGCTTAGCAGTACCGATGGCAGAATGTCCTTCCAAAGCAGAAAGTGTAAGGTCATCGAAAACGTCAGCTACGAGACCCAAAGCCTTATGACTCATAAATGTACCACTGTTGTTAACTGTGATACCTGCTGACTCCTGTCCTCTGTGCTGCAATGAGAAAATTCCGTAATAAACTGTCTTTGCCACATCAGTGGACTTGTGTGAAATGTCGTAACAACCGAAAATACCGCTCATCTGATCAATCCTCCATAGCTTCGATCTTTTGCTTTAATCTTAAATCTCTCTCTTCAACCGAAGCTGCAAGAGATGCCTTGTAATCAGCAAGTTTCTTAGACAGAGCCTCATCACTAATTGCGAGCATCTGTGCTGCAAGGATTGCTGCATTTGAACCGCCGTCTATAGCAACAGTAGCAACCGGAATACCTGTCGGCATCTGGACTGTCGCATAAAGAGCATCCACACCGTTAAGTGCGCCGCCCTTACAAGGAACACCAATAACAGGAAGCACTGTATTTGCTGCCAAAACTCCGCCCAAGTGAGCTGCAAGACCTGCGGCTGCGATAACTACGGAGAAACCGTTATCCTTAGCTTCCTTTGCAAGTTTGATAGCCTTTTCAGGTGTTCTGTGTGCAGAACATACGTTAGCTTCAAACTCGATACCAAACTTTTTAAGCATCTTAAAACAACCTTCCATTACCGGAAAGTCGGAATCAGATCCCATTACAACGAGAACTTTGCCCATATTATTACTCCTGATTTTTGAAAATACCTTTTGATTATATAACAAAATGAATTGTACTTAAGAGGAAATTTGCATAAAACTTGAACATTTTTTATTCATCTTCTTGTGACCACTCAAGCCTGTCCAAAACACGGTAGTACTCATCAGAACCCCAATCATAAGGACGAGGGCAATAATCATTTCCCGGCCACACTGTGGTCTGGCAATAAGGAATGACTGTAAGCTCGTAACTTTCAACAAAACTGTTGGTCTCGTCCATATGGAAATTACATTGGATTATGACTGAATCAGGGTCTCCCAAAGAAGTATTACCGCCAAAGCAGAAGTTTGACAGGCAATAGAAGATATAGTGACCGTTATAGAATTCTATCGGCTGAAGTCTGTGAGGATGAGTACCTACAACAAGATCAGCACCGTAATCAATAAGGTTATGAGCAAGGTCTACCTGATCCTGACGAGGCTGGTAATCTTTCTCGATACCCCAGTGACAGGAAATGATGACGATCTGACAACCGTCGGCACGAAGCGAGTCGATTGCATTGTACATAGCCTGCTGGTTGGTAGGAAAACTGGTTCCTGCCATTCCGATCTTGATGCCCTTCACTTCATAGATGGAATAATGAGTCTCATCACTCCATACGATACCTGCTCCGTCCAAAGTGTCCCTGGTATCGTTGATTCCTGTCTCAAAGTAGTCATCAGTATGGTTATTTGATAGATTAACTGCTTCGATACTTCCGTAAGTAAGCATCTCGACATATGAAGGATCACCCGCAAATGCGTAATCCTTAACTTTATGAGATGTCGATGTTGTGAGAGTGCCTTCGAAGTTAGCCAATGTCATATCATCCTGGCTTAAGACTTCCCTGGCATTTTTAAAGCAGTATTCCATGTCGCCGTTAACTACGGCATCAAATCCCTTGGACGAACCGTCCCAGGAATGGGATTCTGCCAATGTACAGTCACCGATAAAACTTACGAGGACATCCTGCGGCGGCATAGTCGGAGTAGGCGTAGGAGTCGGAGACGGAACTGTTGATTCCGTTGTCTCGGTTACGCCATACTCAGTGATAAACGACTCTTCCAAAACAGAAGACTTCGTCTCTGATGTGTCCTCAGTTGAATTCGTTATATTCCCTTTGCAGCCCGAAAGTACAAGCGAAAAGATAAATATCGATGTAAAGATCAGTGCTATTTTTCTCATTTGCTATCTCCACATCATTCTTCCGGAACGTATTCCAGTCCCAGAAGCTTACATCTTACGTATTTACCTGATCTTGTGATGAACTCGTCCGGCCAGTGTCCGGCGAATTTTTCTTCCGGAGTAAGAATTCCGGACATCATCTTAAGTGCATTTGAAGACTCACTTGCCGATCCGCCTATGGACCAGTTACACCAGCTTATATTGTTTTCATCAAGGAAAGCGAGCCACTCATCTGAAGCTTCAGTATCAACCTTTCCTCCGCCAGAATCCATTGTTGTTCCCCACTCTGTGACGAACAATGCAAGTCCCTTGTCTATAGCAACCTGAGCCTTATCACGATGGTCCTGTCCGTGAGAAGCTGCATAGAAATGCAACGTATACATGATATTCTCAGCATCGATAGGATCTTGTGCAGCTATATCTACATCCTGACTCCATGTGGAAGTACCGACGATAATGATGTTGTCAGGATCGTTGGCTCTTATGGCTTCGATCACTTCTTCCGCATAAGGCTTGATGGTATTCTTCCAATCAACGTCAGCCGATTCATCGTCAAATCGCTTACCGTTAGGCTCATTACAGATCTCATATATGATGTTTGGGCAGTCACAATAGATTGCTGATATCCTGGAGAAGAAATCCAAAGCTTCTGCCTTGTACTCGTTAGGATCTCCGTCAAAGAGAATATGCCAGTCAACAATGCAGTAAACTCCCTGAGCAATGCAGATATCGATATCATCACACATGATCTGGAAATACTTGTCCGGATTACCCAAATATCCGTCTGTACCGCTTCCTTCAGAATAGATCGCAAGTCTGATTACAGTGCAACCCCAATCTTCAGCGAGCGTCTTACAGGTATCGGCATTAAAGAAATCACCAGTGTAGTTGATTCCGTAGAGGCTCATACCACGAAGCTGGATGATCTCACCATCCTGATTGACCATGTTCCCTTCCTTAACAGCCAACTGACCGTTAATATCGACTACTCTCTCAGTAACAGCAGGAGTACTTGTAGGACCGTGTTTTAGTTCTGCCTCAGTTTCCTTTGTTGTCTCTTCGATCGTTGTGGTCTCTGTTCCTACAGTAGTTTCTACGCTCTCTGAAATAGTAGGAGCGGTTATTGTTTCATCCGGTACTGTCTCAGCAGGAAGCTTTTTCGAGCAGGATGACAGGAATACGGATGTAGCCAAAAGTAAAGATAAGAAAAAAGTGATATTTTTAAATCGAGCCACGGGTCACCTCAAATTTGAATTCTTTGTAAACCGAATTGATTTTCACTCTTTTGATTATACAGATAATATTGAAAAAAAATAAAGAAAATATTGATGTTGAGATTATTTTTCGCAGGATATTTAAGGTTAGTTTTTAGAAAATTGACTAAAGATTAACAAAAAAATATTTTGATATTTTATCATTTTGTTGCATAATATGATTGATAGAACTTAACCTACACGGGGGGTGATCAGTTTGGCAAGTGTTGATGCTACAATTGATAAGCTATTAAAACAGGGCAGAAAAGGAAAGCTCAAGGATTTAATTAAGGCTTCCTCCAGTAATGTGGATGAAATCCGCGCTGCCGCTGCTACAGCTATGGGTTTTATTAAAACATATGAATCGGGAATGGCTCTTATCCCACTACTAAGAGATCCGTCCCCACTCGTAAGGGCATCAGCTGCTCAGTCAGTAGCTGAAATCGAGGCAAAACATTGTGAGGAATATGTTAAGAAATTGGCTTTTGCCGATTCAGATCCAACTGTAAGAGAATGCGCCAGAGAAGCTTTTGATAAGCTTCGCACAAGAGTGGTATGACCAACGCGTATTAAGGTCTAGAAAAAGGTCGTCAGATGACGACCTTTTTTTTGCTTTTATTCTGTTTCTGTTGTATTGATGAATACCGGGATTACATCAGGGTTCTGAAGTTCAACACGGAAATATATACCGGAATCTTTTGCCTTGATGATAACAGGAAGCTCTACTGCACCTGAGCCCGAGATATTGGAATTATCAACGTAAGCTTCCAGATCATCAGCCTGAAGATTATCAAGGACCTTCTGACGTCCGACGATCTTAACGGTAACTTCAGTCATCTTATAAGACAGGAACTCATCACCTGCTATCGTCATGTTGTTGTAATTGATCGGAACAACATAAGTCTTGGAAACAACCGGATTGTTGTTGATCTGAATATAGATCCAAAGACCAAACGAGATAAGAAGCGACAAGAGTATGATTATGATCTTCTCGACCAAAGTCGTAGACATGCTCTTGCTCTTTAATGAAGCAGCTCCCTTTTGAACAGATTCTGATACCTTGAATGGTGAAATATCAGAAGCACTCTCAGTCTGAGCAACAACTACATTTGAATTTGCGATCTGAGCTTTGGACTTGTTCTTCTTTTTCTTTCCTCCAAAGTGTCTCTTGCTATCCTGGATATCAGATACACCGAGAAGATATCTTAAGTTCGCTTCTAGTTCAGTTCCGCTCTGCATCTCATAGAGCTTACCGTTAACAGCGATGGAAGTCTTACCTCTCTCCTCAGAAACTGCAATCGCAATGGTATCACCCATTTCACTCGCGCCTACAGCAGCTCTGTGTCTTGTTCCGGCTCTGTCCAGTGAATGCATGGTTACCGAAAGCGGCACATGACAACGGGCAGCTATGATCTTACCTTCTCTTATGAGAACACCGCCGTCATGCATAGGCGCGCCCTTATAAAAGAGAGATTGAAGGACATTGCTCGTTACCGATGATTCAAACTGAACAACATTCTCCTGCATAAGCAGTTCATCCAGCTTGGTGTTACGCTCTATAAGGATCAATGCACCTGTATAGGTCTTGGACATCTCCATACATGCATTGGAAATCTCTTTTATGAAACTGTTTACTTCCTCTTTGTGTTCATCAGTATTGATGATTACGCCCTTGATCGAAGTAAAGGACTTGATACCAACTGTCTCAAGGATCCTTCGAAGTTCCGGCTGGAAGATAACGACAAACATTATCGCGAAAACATAAAGGAACTTACTGAATACAAAGCCTACCATCTCGAGGCCTAAAAGACTACATATAAGAACAAAGATAACAACGAATACAATACCTTTGATAAGCTGCCAAGCTCTGCTCTGCTTGATGAAGAGTAATGCCCAGTACAAAAGAACGGCGATGAGCAGGATATCGAAGACAGAACGAATCAGGTCACCCCATCCACCGAAGAAGAGATAACCGTTGTTCAGACTTCTGAACAATTCCTGTATAAAATCGACTACTTTATTAATGAATGACAAAACCCCAGCCCGTCCTGTAATATCTTAACTAATTAAGTATAACATATTATTTTATTGATAATCAGTTATTTGCAGAAAGCCCTTCCACTATCTCAGTCTCCAGTTTAGCCACATCACACAAAGTGATACGTCTTCCGTTGACCTTGATAAGACCGTCCTTTTCCATGGATATAAGTTCTCTCGAAAAAGATGGCCTCGGCATAGCAAGATATTTAGCCGCTATTTCCTTGGAAACAGGAAGTTCAACCGTCCTTGCCTCGCTCGGATATTTACAGGATTCTTTTCCGAACATCTCACACTTCCTGCATGACTCAGGAAGAGTCTCTTCAATGTTCCTGTTGCTCTGGTTATATAACTCGATAAGGTAATAAGCGACTTTCTCGCGTAAAGTCTTTTGCGACAGAAGTTCGATCCTTCTGTTCTGATAACTCACCCTGTCAGATAAGATACGAAGGAAATTATCCTTAACCGTCGGACACTGGTCCATTATCTTATTCATGACATCTTTGCTTATGAATCTGACCTTACTGGTCTTCATAGTTTCAAGCGTTGTCTGATATGTGTTGTTTGAGCTGTAAATGATATCCGCACCGAAGAAATCACCTTCCGAGAGCAGCGCAATAGTTGCAAACTCGCCGCTGGTCGATATCTTCTGAACTGCTATCTGTCCTTCGGATATAATGCCTATCGCGTTACATATATCCCCTTCTTTGGCGATTATCTCGCCTTTTTCGAAAGTACGAGGTCTTGTTATGGAGCAAAAATCTCCGAAGTCGGAACAATTAACGCCTCTGAAAAGATCAGATTCGCAAAGTGCTCTGTATGTACAATCCTGTTTCATCATGTCTCCTGTCCGTGATTGATTACTTTTATAAGATTATACTCTTTATCGAAAAAATTGAATGTAGCAGGTCTTCCCGTCTCGATAACACCCGGAAGATCCATGTTTTTATCAATACTCATTCGCTTTAGTGCATTTATGGTCAGAGAATCCAAGGTTCGTTTTTCCGGCACACCTAATTTCATGAGGTTTTTGAACTCTTCGGAAAGATACGAGACGGAACCAGCCAGGTCTCTTCCCTCGCCGTAGTAGGTCCTTCCTGCCATGACCTCAACATCTGTTCCGCCGAGATCATAGATACCGTCAGGCATCAGCGCACCCCTCATGGAATCCGAGATCGTTATTACTTTGTTTTCGAAAACATCAGAGTATAAAAGTCTGAGCATTGCTTTATCAATATGATGAAGATCCGAGATGACTTCAATATATGCTCCGGTATCAATAGCCGCACCTAAAACACCCGTTGCCCTCTTAAGGATCGGATGCATAGCATTAAGAGCATGAGTAATGCTTTTTGCTCCGTGCAAGAGAGCCTCCTGAGCAACATCATGATCCGCATCAGTATGAGCCAGAGAAAACACAAACCTGTCCTTGAACCTGTCGATCAGCTCCATACTGCCTTCAAGCTCAGGAGAGATATCTATGATCTTTATAAGTCCCGGATAACTGCTGTCAAGATCATCTATAAGTTCCATTCCTTCCTTTGGGGAAATGCAATTGGCAGGATCCTGAACTCCGCACTTTTTAGGGTTAAATATCGGACCTTCAAGCCTGATACCAAGGATCTCAGCATGAGCCCCGGAAGATTCCTTAAGTATATTTTTCGCCTCGAAAACACTCTCGCAGCACTTACGGATATTCTCAGAAGATATGGTCATCGTGGTCGGCAAAAAAGCTGCCGTACCGACACTGGCGAGTTTATACGCCATCTCACAGATGCCGTCGGGATCATGATCACTGGTATCAAATCCGAAAGCTCCGTGAATATGTGTATCAATAAAACCGGGAGTCACAAAGAAGGATTGCTTATTAGGATCTACAGAAGTTTCCTTACGGGAAACATTGGTGATAATACCGTTATCATCAGTTTCTATCGAAGTCAGATGGTCGTTATCACCCAATATCCAAAGATCCGAATATAGCATCTCAGCCTCCAAAGTATTTGTAATCACCTGACTTGATTATATTACAAACCTCTTTTAAATCCTTAGGTTCATGAGGCAAAATTATGCCCGCACCGAAATACTGATCTCCAAAGTGATGGCAATCGGAACCCGCCGTCATGCGCTTTCCTTTACGTTTCGCCTCTTCATATGCAAGTTCATTGTACTTAGGATCACTGTTTCCCATATTGTAGACTTCGAACGCATCAACATAGTCTATATATGATCTTACTTCTCTTACGTAATAAGCCTGTCTGAACGGATGAGCCTGGATAATGAAAGCGCCTGCTTCATGGAACATAGGAAGGAACTCTTCAGGAGTCATCTCTCTCATCTCGGGATGAGCCTTGATAAAATCACGGTCCAATCCGTATACAAGGAAATCAGTTCCCCAATCCGTATATTCAAGACCCTCGAAAACAGGAAATCCGACTTCTTTTCCCTTCTTAACGGCTTCATCGACACCATTGAAGAAAAGATCGACCTGGGTACTCCAAGGAAGATTTTTATCTACACTGGTATTACCGGTAAGGAAGTGATCAGTAACAACGATTCCTCCATAACCTGCTTTCTGGTACATCAAAACAGCATCGCCTGCATCAAGCGTAGCGCATGCACTGTCATTTTTTGTGTGCAAATGAAGCTCTAGTCTGAACCCGTCAGCGGGGTCAAACCTTCTCTTAATATTATTTAAATCCAACATAGAAATTTGTCCTAGAGTGGGAGTATAACATTATCCAAGTTCAAAATGAACAAGATTTAATAGCAAAATCGGACAAAAACCAATAAAAAACAGGCTTTCATTAGCCTTTTGAAAAAAAAGTATTATAATCAAGGACATAAATTTATAAAAATGAGGAGGGGGATCATTAAAATGTTTCCTGAAATCAAGATTACAAAAACAACAAATCCAAGAAAGAAGCCGGTAGCCGGTGAGCCACTCCCATTCGGTCACATCTTCTCTGATCACATGTTCGTTATGGACTATGTTGAAGGTCAGGGCTGGATCGATCCAAGGATCGTGCCATACGGTGAATTCTCCATCGAGCCTTCTGCTATGGTATTCCACTATGGTCAGGCTGTTTTCGAGGGACTTAAGGCTTACAAGTGCGACGACGGATCCATTAACCTCTTCCGCCCGGCTTGCAACTTCGAGCGTATGAACAACTCCAACGATCGTCTCGTTATCCCTAAGGTTGACGTTGACTTCTGCGTACATGCTACAAAGATGCTCGTTGACGTTGATAAGGATTGGATCCCATCCGGTAAGGGTGAGTCCTTGTACATCCGTCCGTTCGTTATCGCTACAGACCCATATCTCGGTGTTCGTGCTTCCAATACATATAAGTTCTTTATCTTGCTCTCACCTTCCGGTGCTTACTATGCTCACGGAATCAAGCCGGTTAAGATCTACGTTGAGGACAAGTACGTTCGTGCAGTACGTGGTGGTACAGGCTTTACAAAGTGTGCAGGTAACTACGGTTGTTCCTTGATCGCTCAAACAATCGCTCACGACTCAGGTTATGAGCAGGTTCTCTGGCTCGATGGTGTTGAGCAGAAGTACATCGAGGAAGTTGGCGCTATGAACATCATGTTCATCATCGACAACAAGCTCGTTACTCCTTCCCTCGCAGCAGGTTCCATCCTTCCAGGTATCACAAGAAGAAGCTGCATCGAGATCGCTAAGGACATGGGTCTTGAGGTTGAAGAGCGTAAGATCTCTATCGATGAGGTTATCGAGGCCGGTAAGTCAGGCCGTATGCAGGAGTGCTTCGGCTGTGGTACAGCTGCAGTTGTTTCCCCTGTTGGTGAGCTCAAGTATGAGGATACTGTTATCCACATCAACAACGGCGAGATCGGACCTATCACACAGAAGTTCTATGACACCATCACAGGTATCCAGAGCGGTAAGGTTGAAGATAAATTCAACTGGATCACAAAGGTTTGATCTGAATATTATTGAATCATTCAAAAATCCTCCCAAACGGGCAATGTCATTAAGTTAAGACAGTGTTGACTTAACAAGACAAGAAAAAAC
>CAMYXL010000031.1 GCA_947303255.1 uncultured Clostridia bacterium
GAGCAGTTGGTAGCTTGCCGGGCTCATAACCCGGAGGTCGTGAGGTTCGAGTCCCGCCTCCGCAACCATTTGAAGTTGTCTCTTACGAGGCAACTTTTTTTGTGCATTTTTGCCTTACAAATTTTGATTTCGAAAAATCTCCTTATGCTATAATCGTGAAGTTATGTATTACTTTTATATAGTTTTATATTTTGTTTTGAATATTTATCCTGCTTTCAGGACATATCAATGGCTTCACCTTTATGTTGATTCATTGAGTGCCGTAGCATTTGGTATCATATTTGCTCTTTTTCCGATTGCATCAGTAGTTACTTTTTACAGCCACAAGGTTCCGATCCGAGTAAAGAAGGTCATCGACTGGGTAGGCGGCATCTTCATGCTCGTATTTCTATTTAGTTTTGTATTCTGGCTTTTCTATGATCTCGGAAGACTCATGTTTAAGCTCAATCATCTTGATCTTCTTCTTTTCGAAAAATACGGAGGGTTTGCTGTCGTAGTATTTTCTGCAGTCATAATAATCCTGGGCTACATCAATTATGCCAAGCTTCACGTTACAAAATATAAGGTGGATTTTAATCATAAGATCGAGGGGGGACTTAGGGCTGTTCTGATCTCAGATGTTCATCTCGGTGCAGTAAATTCCGAGAGAAGATTTAAGGACACTGTATCCCTCATAAATAAGCAGAATGCCGATGCAGTCTTCATTTCAGGTGATCTGTTCAATAACAATTTCTTTGCGATAATAGATCCTGATGAAGTCAGAAAGCAGATCAACTCAATTAATGCTAAATACGGTGTTTTCTATTGTTTGGGCAATCATGATGCAGGCAAGACCTATCCGGATATGGAGAAGTTCATAGAAAGCTGTAATGTTACGTTCCTTAAGGACGAATTTATCGACGTAGACGGTAAGTTCAGCGTTTTAGGAAGGATCGATCCTGAGCCTATGGGCGGCTTTGGTGATAATAAGCGATGTGAACTTTCAAAGATCGAAGGAAAGCACAATATTGATCTTCCTGTCATAGTTCTCGAACATAATCCGGGAACTATAGGGGAGTATGACAGTAAGTACGATCTTATATTGTGCGGTCATACTCACCACGGACAGATGTTTCCTGCAAATCTCGTTACCAAGATGCTTTTCAAAGTTGATTACGGTTATTATCGTGAATCGCCTGAAAAGCCTTCTGTAATCGTATCTTCCGGTTCCGGAATCTGGGCAATGCCGTTCAGGATGGCCAGTAAATGTGAGATCGTTACGATAGATATTGATAAAAAGTGATCTTTTTCTCGAAAAAGACTTTACATTCTCCGATATTGTTGTATTATATGAGCAGAAGTACATATGAACAGATATTCATATGAAAGGAGATGCTAATGTCACATAAATGCTCACATGAACACGCAAAAGAAATGTTGAACAATCTTGATGGAATTCCAAATGACGTCCTTTTGTGTGATGTTTCCGATCTTTTCAAAGTTTTCGGAGATACGACGAGGATGAAGATCCTGTTTGTTCTTTATAAGTCTGAAATGAGCGTAAATGCTATTTCTGAAATGCTTGGAATGCAGCAGTCAGCTATATCTCATCAACTTAAGATTCTTAAGGATAATAACCTCGTCAGCGGCAGGAGAGAGGGAAAGACTATGATATACGCCCTTTCGGATGATCATGTATATCAGATATTGGCACAAGGTTTTGAACATATAATGGAGGAACACTGATATGAAGAAGTCGTTTAAGCTTGAAGAACTTGATTGCGCACATTGCGCTCAGAAAATGGAAGATGCTATCGCTAAGATCGAAGGCGTTAACAAGGTAAATATAAATTTCATGGCTCAGAAGATGATCCTTGATGCTGATGATGACAAGTTTGATGAGATCCTTAAGCTTGCCGAGGCAAAGATCAAAGATGTAGAGCCTGATTGCAGGTTGATTAGATAATATGACGAAGAAACAGAAGAAAATACTGATAAGAGTAATAATCTCGGCAGTTCTTCTGGTTGCGCTTCACTTTATTCCTTTCGGGGACAGATGGTATTTAAGTCTTTTGGCATATCTTATTCCGTATCTTATTATAGGATATGATATCGTGCTTAATGCGGCCAAAAAACTCATAAAGGGAAGGCTGTTTGATGAAGAATTCCTGATGATGATAGCTACCGTGGGAGCTTTTGTGATCGGTGAATATCCTGAGGCATCTGCAGTTATGCTTTTCTACCAGGTCGGTGAACTGTTCCAGAGTATTGCTGTAGGTAAGAGCCGTAAATCGATCTCTGATCTTATGGATATCTGTCCTGAAACTGCTACGGTTATCAGGGATGGAGTTGAGGAAGTAGTAGATCCTTATGAAGTATCCGTTGGTGATATCGTTATCGTTAAACCAGGTGAGAAGGTTCCGATAGACGGTGAGATCGTTGAAGGTAACACAACCCTTAATATGGCGGCTTTGACAGGTGAGAGTCTTCCGGTCGAAAAGGGTATAGGACAGACTATATTCTCGGGAAGTATCAATCTTACTAATGTTGTTAAGATCCGTACAACGACCGAATATGAAGACAGTACTGTATCTAAGATCCTTGAATTGGTTGAAAACAGTACGGATAAGAAAGCGAAATCTGAAAATTTCATTACGAAATTTGCCCGCGTATATACTCCTTCTGTCGTAATATGTGCAGTTCTTATCATTCTTTGCTGCATCATCTTCACAGATATGAGTATCAAGACTTCGATATACAGGGGATTGATATTCCTGGTTGTTTCATGTCCTTGTGCTCTGGTCGTTTCCGTTCCTCTGAGCTTTTTCGGCGGTATCGGAGCAGCTTCCAGAAAGGGAATCCTTATAAAGGGAAGCAATTTCCTGGAGATATTATCGAAGGTAGATACTATTGTTTTCGATAAGACAGGTACGATTACTAAGGGTAATTTTGCCGTTGATGCAATCCATCCTAACCAGGTCGATGCTGATGAACTCATTGATATAGCGGCTTTGGCTGAGTCCAGATCCAATCACCCTGTTGCAGAGTCGATTGTTGCAGCACACGGCAAGCATATTGCATCGGAAAGACTTGGAGATGTCAGTGAGATAAGCGGTAAAGGCATAAAAGCTGTTATTGACGGTAAGTGTTATTATGTCGGCAACGGTAAACTGATGGAAGAAGTAAATGCTGACTATCATGAATGCCATTTGCCGGGAACGGCTGTCCATGTAGCTTTGGAAGGTGAATACCTCGGTCATATAATTATTAACGACGAGCTTAAGGACGATTCTAAAGATGCAATCGCCAAGATCAAAGCCAGCGGTATCAAAAATACTGTAATGCTTACCGGTGACAACGAGAAAGTTGCTTCGAAAGTTGCCAATGATGTCGGTATAGATGACTACAGGGCAGGTCTTTTGCCTGATCAGAAGGTTTCTTCGCTCGAAAACATCATGAACGACAATAATACAGTCGCTTTTGTAGGTGACGGCATAAATGATGCTCCTGTACTAACCAGAGCAGATATCGGAATAGCTATGGGAGCTTTGGGATCGGATGCTGCCATAGAAGCCTCGGACGTTGTCCTCATGGATGATTCGCTTAACAAGATCCCTGTTGCTGTAAAGATCTCGAAAAAGACCTTAAGGATAGTAAAAGAGAACATTATCTTTTCCTTGGTCATTAAGATCGGAATCATGATCCTCGGTGCTCTCGGTCTGGTCGGTATGAGATTTGCCGTGTTCGGCGATGTAGGAGTCCTTGTCATAGCGATACTTAATGCCGTTAGGGCCATGAGGGTTCCCAAATAACGAAATATTGCAAAAATATCGGCTTCGGTTCATCACCGGAGCCTTTATTATTATAATAAATATGTTCAAAAAAATCTTTTGTTGTATAATCTACAGGAGGATTTTATTTGAAGGATGTATGATGGAAAAAATTAAGAAGATAATTATGGACGTAATTGGCTTTATCAAGAAGATTGATGGAGTATTACGTAAGAAATATGTATATCAGATTATTGTTGCACTTTCGTTTGTGGCAATATTCGTCGCGTTCTTTGATTGTTTTTCGAGCAACAAAGTATATTTTAACTATGCAAATGACAATTATAAGTTTACTCAGTTATTCTCAGGTGCTGATTATACTCAGTATTTTGAAGCCCAAGGTGATACTCTGAGATCTTTCCGACTTGCCGTTAATCCGACAAGATCCAAACTTAAATCATCTGATAAGGGTAATCTTAAGATCAAGGACAGTGAAGGTAATGTTATTTTGGACAGAGATTTC
Source organism: uncultured Clostridia bacterium (assembly GCA_947303255.1). Taxonomy (GTDB): domain Bacteria; phylum Bacillota; class Clostridia; order Saccharofermentanales; family Saccharofermentanaceae; genus Saccharofermentans. Next base: position 4,273 of record CAMYXL010000031.1, read on the forward strand.
TTCCTTTATAACTCTACACGTAGCTATATTCCTGTTGATTGTGACGATATTTCGCTCAAAAAGGGTGATATATATACTTTGGTCTTTTCTCTGGATAATATCGATAAAGACAGTTATATCCTGGTTAAGACTCACCAGCAGTTCAATCTTGCTCGATTCGGTAGTAACGACAGAGCCGATGATGACGTAAGTATCGATGTTGATAATGATGAGGTACAGGAAGAGATAGTAAACGATGCCAGCCTTGGGTATTCTCAGGTCTTTAATATCGCTTACTATTATAAGACAACAAATTATGTATATGCTCTCGTGCATTTCCTTGTCTTTTCTGCGTTTGTCGGAGTTTTGTTTATTAATAAACTCATGAAAAATCAGAAGTTCAGAGAAGCTTTAAGAGCTGTTGGTCTTCCAATTATGCTTATTTTGTTGGGAAATATGCTGAACGTTAAAGGCCGTTCTTTGATAAAGATCTTTGGTCCTATGACGTTAAAGCATTGGTTTACCTTTCTTTCTGCTGTCATTATCATAGGTGCATTGTATTTCCTTCTTTACATGATCACCGGACTTGGATCTCTTTCAGCTATTGCTATCTCTGCATTGTGTGCAACGGTAGCATATACAAATCACTTTAAACTTGTTATGAGAGGCGACACATTCATGCCGTGGGATCTTATTTCCGCTGGTATTGCTGTCAAGACCGGATCAACATACTATTTCCATCTGACCATAAATTTTGTAATGAGTATAGTATTTGCGCTTGGAATACTTTGTTTCATTAGACTTACTGCATCCCAGCGATATGCTTTCTCAAAGGTAAGACTTTCTCTTATTGCTTTTGCTGGTTCATTTGCTGTTTTGTCGGTTCTCGGTCTTGTTACGAATACCAAGCTTCTGCGTAAGATAAATGTTTATTATGATGTATATCCGCCATATCAAAGCTATAACGAGAACGGAACTTACATGGCGTTTTTGTATCATCTCAACAATATCAATGCCAGAGGTAAGGAGAATAACTCTCCTGAGATGACTACGGGACTTGTATATAAATACGAATCTGAAGTTAATTCTCTTAAACTCGATAAGAAAATAAGTAAAGGTGTTAAGCCTAATGTTATCTGTATCATGAGCGAAGCATATTGTGATCTTAATGACATCAGAGAACTTGAGACCAGTGAACCTGCTACGCCTTATTTTGATTCTTTGGTTGAAGGCACTCAGGATGGACCTTTGGCTGTAAGCATCTTTGGCGGCGGAACATGTAATACTGAGTTTGAGTTCTTGACCGGTTATTCGATGAGTTCGCTTCTTCCGGGTTCATCAGTTTATACGTTCTATATCAATCATGAAACCGAAGCTCTCCCGCAGATATATAAGAATAACGGGTATAAGACGGTAGCTCTCCATTCATTTGATGGAGACTGGTGGGACAGAAGAGAAAAGTATCCTTATTTAGGATTTGATGAATTCTTTACCAGAGATGATTTTTCTGAGGATTCACAGTACGTCAGAAGATATATCTCAGATCTTGAAACTTTCAAGAAGATCAAGAATATCTACGATGAGAGTGAAGAGCCTTTGTTCCTGTTCTGTGTAACTATGCAGAATCATGCGGATTTCTCTGAACATTATGAAAATATGGCTTATGACATCAAGATCAATAATGTTCTTAAAGAGGACGGTTCTCATTTTGATTATGCTGAGAACTATCTGTCTCTCCTGCGTGAATCTGATGATGCTCTTATGTATCTTATCGAAGAATTGAAACAGAGCGACGAGCCTACGATCGTAGTATTTTTCGGCGATCATCTTCCTACTTTGGATGCAGGTTTCTATGACGCCATGCTCAATGAGGATCTTGGTGAAGTAAGCATTGATGATTCCGTTGAACTTTATAATACAAGATACTTTATTTGGGCTAACTATGATATTCAGGGATTAAAGGATGACGGAATAACATCACCGAACTTCCTCGGTCAGGAATTGCTCGATGTTTCAGGCATAGTTTCTCCTGATTCCAGATCATGTCTTCGTGTCCTGAATACTCAGATTTCTGCTATAAGTTCTATAGCGGTATATGATCTTGAAGGAAACCCTCATACGGATTATTCAACGTTGTCCAGAGATACTATCGATATGATAGAAGATTATTCTTTGATACAGTACGGATTGATCTATTACGAAGAGGATGAAGACGAAGAGTAATACCGCTTTGTAAAGTGAATGATAAATAATCGAAACATCGCATAAATAAAATAATATATAATTATTGTGAGTATATATATTTGCTAGGAGAACAGATATGTCTGAGGTTGGTTATAGTCGTCAGGTCAACGAGTCGGATATCGTTAATCGTATAGTCCGAGCGGTCGTGCTGATCGTTGTTGCGTTGATCCTTGCTGTTGTATCGGTTTCTTTTGCCGTACATCATATGAGACTCAAGTTTGAAGAAGAGTACAAAGGAATTACGGATTCAAAGATGAGAACGGTATCTGATGTCGTTCAAAAAACTGTTTCCGGTGATGAACTTATTGGAGATACTCAGGCTGCTATTGCTAAGTATAACGATGTTTTTCCTTTGCTTCTTGCAGATACTTCTACTGACAGTTATTCGAAAGAGGATTATGCATTATTCCTTTACACAGGTGGTCAATTGTCACTGCTTACTGCATCTGATGATACTGCTTCGTTTGCTGTAGTTGATACACCTATCTCAGATTGGCTCTCCGCTGATAATTCTACTTCAACAGTATATGGTGATAATTCAGAAAGCATCCTTGTTCCTGTAGCTGACAGCACAGGAAAGTGTGTTGCTGTATTTGAATATAAGTGTTCTTTCGGTGAACTCAGCAGATTGGGTAACGAAGTTGAAAACAGGATACTTAAGGCAGTTATTGTTTCTTGTGCTGCAGGTGTCGTTCTTTTCCTTATTCAGTTGTTCATTCCTAAGTTGATTATGAGAACCGGAAGGAAGGGAGGTCAGACATTATGAGTAGAGCCTCCTCTGAAAGACGTAATAAAGAACAGAAGAAGACTATATCAGCAACTATCGGTTACTGTTTTGTAATCGTTCTTGTAGTTCTTCTAGTTATGTCCAGTGTACTTACGAAGACATACGTTAAATCATTACAGGTTGAAAGAAGCGAATCGATGAAGTCTGTAGCAGTTGCTTGCTCAGTTGCTCTTAGCCATTCGGATATTTCCGAAAATATGACGTGGCCTCTTCCGGTTTATACGTATGCTGATGACAAACCGTATATTTATGATATTTACATTAAAGCTGGTAATTCATTCTTAAGAATGTATACTTCTTCAGATACAAAAGATCTCGATGAATATACATTGAGCGGTCTTTCCGACAGTGCCAGTGATGATTATAACAATTGCTTTGAGCAGCAGATCGTTACATTATCTACGAGAGTAGAAGATAATGTCAGATATAAATGTGCAATAGCTCCTATTATCAGTTCTCAGAATACCGTTGCCGGTATCCTTGAAGTAAGAATGCCGGAGTCTGATTTTGTTTCTACAGTTAACGGAATGTCATTGAGTTGGATATTTACTATCTTTTCCATTGCTGTTTCTGCAGGAATAATCATTTATGAGTTTAATCTTCTTATTTCTACTCTGTCCAAGGGCGTTAAGAGCAATATGCCTGTTCTTATCATGTTTGGTCATGATGCTTGCAAATTTGTATCTTTCTTCTTCTCGTTTGCGGCAGTTATGCAACCCGTCGTAATAGCTGCATATCTGAAGAAATCTATTGCAGGGCAGAATAAGTATCTGATCTACGGAATGATTGCTCTGTCACTTCTTTTCTATGCTGTTGGATTCTTCGGATTCTCCGGCATAAGAAGAAGCATTAAGGCTAAACTCACTTCAAAGATCGCTTTACTGGTAATGACTGTTCTTGGTTATTTCCTCGCGCTTCTTACCGGTTTTATCGATATACCTTATCTTACAGTTTTCATGTCATTGCCGATTGCTATCTGTAGCGGTATAACGCTTGATTTCTTAAGAGATTATAGAATCAATGCTGCTCAGCTTGGTTATGATGGTTTTGATGATCGTTCTATTCATAAGATCCAGAGTGTTTCTTATTACCTCGGTGTTTCTGTAGGTACTGTTATTTCAGGTATTTTCTTTGAGAGATTTGGCCTCTTGGTAGTTATGATCGTCAGTGGTGCATGTCTTATCCTTGCTGCTATCGCCATGACATATCTTATGAGAAACAATAATATCGTTAAGGAATCTTATCTTCCTATCAATACCTGGATGGAGATACTTACAAACAAATACACTGGTAAGCTTCTCATGTCCGGTGTTTATGTTCTTGGTTTCATCTTTGCATTTATGATCGGATTTGTTCCGAATTTCTTAGGTACCGTAGGTATTTCAATTCCAACAGCAGCGTTCTATTACTTGCTTTGTGCGTTTGTTGCAGCATTCATTATGGAGATAGTTAAGAGAAGTGCATATCAGATCTTAACATCCAAAGTAAGAGTTCTTATCTCTTCTTGTGCTACTATCCTCGGATTGGCATTGTTCGCTTTGCTTCCTACGGCAAAAGTTCTTGTAATTACTGTTGCTTTGTTCGGTGTTAGTATTGGCGTTCATGATTATACATATCTTTACATTGTTGCCAGACTTGCTAAAGACAGGATCCATGGTAACCTCAGAAAAGCAGCTGAAGGTACATTTTTGTTTGCATTAGTGCTTACAGTTCTTGTTTTAACACTTACTTTGGCAATCGGTTATACGAGAATCGTCTTGCTCGTTATTACTGTTATACTTGCGATCGTTTCATTTATTTATCCGATATCAAGTGTTTCCAGGATTGCAGATGAGGCAATGTTCGCTAAACCTAAGAAACAGGTAAAGGAGCCTGTATCTGATAATGGAGGTGAGTCAAATGGAAATGTGGAATAAAAGACTCAACAGAGAGAATTTGACCGAATTCTATAATGAGACCATAGAGATGGTTTATCCTTCTACTTATTCCATCTGTAAAGAAACTACAAGGACTGAACAGGCTATCGTTAAGTCTTATGTAGATGTTTTCCAGCAAAGACAGAATATTCCGGGCGAGGAAGTAATGTACGTTTTCGGTGATATCCTTCTTAAGAATGCTAATGATATTGTTGAAAAGTATGAACTACCTGAAGGTCTTACATTCGGAGAGAGAAATCTTGATGAGTATACAAGAAATTCGATGCTTGAGAAGATCAGTTCAAAGATCGATTCAAAGGGATTTAAAGTAGCTGAGTTTATTTCTTCAGATGCCAAGAAGATCAAGAATGGAAAGGTTTCTGTAAAGCCTAACAGTTTCTCTCTTACTATCACTCCGCTTTTGATCTTCCATATGGTTATCTTAGCACTTCTGATATGGGGTATAAGCTATGCTGCTATTACTCTTCCTTATAGAAAGAATGCACTTGTTTCAGAGAAGATAAATGATTCTGTTCCAATGCAGGAAAAGTATGTTAATGTTTTGGATTATCTTCCTTTGAACATTGCTTTTCTTGAGAATAATGAAGAAACTCCGGACACAGAGAATACTGAATCCGGAGAACTTGAAGCATCATTTGCGACTACTGAACCTACAGCAACTAAGGGTTAATCACTTTTCAGTATTTTGATCAGCATATTGAGTGGCAGGAGCGAAGTCCATGACGTAGTAGTTCTTGCCACTTATTGTTTGCTTTGAAAATCTGTAAGCAATATCACCTTTGATATTGAATTGGGTCGTATTTGCTGACTGAGTAAGAATATTAGTTATCTCTTCATCCTGAAGATCAGGGTACACAGCATTAAAGACCATTCTGTAATACATAAGAACAGAAAGGAAAACATCTGAAGAATCAGCTTCGTTTGTTGTATCCTCGAAAAGGAATCTTAAAGCTACCAATTCTCCGTTATTCTTAAGTTCACTTCCTTGAACTCCAACATTTAATGCCGTGAAATTATTCTTTATTGGCATAGCGAAAAAGTTCAATTCTTCTTTGTGCTTGCTGTCCTCAGAAGGCTCTGTCAAAGTCTTAGCCGGAAGATCGCAATCGAAGGAAGAAAACAGTTCACTATATAACTTAGTTGATTTGTAGTTTGTCTGTAACTGCTCATATGTTATTCCCAAAGTATCGATCTTTTCTTTCTTTGAAAGCTTTGGTGCGAAATAGAATATACCAAGTGCAAGTGCAGCAATGATAAGAAGTGCAGAGATAGGGATAACTGGATTCTTGACCATCTTATCAATGAATGACGGTTCCTGCTTTTTCTCATCCTTTTCTTTTTTCTCTGAAGATTTCTCTTTTGTATTAGCCTTGATACGATTTCTTCTGGATGTCTTAAGAAGTTCTTCGACCTTTTTCAGTTCTTCCTCAGAAATCTCATCAGTGACATCTATTTTATCTTTATCCATAATTAAACCTCAGTTTTAATATTTGCCAATGTGATTTTAACCTTAAAAGCACTTTAATACAAATAAATACGTATTGGTGTATAATAAACCTGCGTTTTGGAGGACTTTTATGCATCTTTTAATATCCGGTGGAACAAAAGGAATTGGAGCTGCCACAGTCAGAAAATTTGTAGACAATGGCTTTAATGCCACTGTCCTTTATTCGTCTGACGATAAGGCTAAAGAGGCTCTTTTAAGTGATCTTAATGATCATTCAGGTAATCTTCTTTTCATAAAGGCAGATGTATCAGATCCAAATGCAGTTAAAGATGCTGTAGCAAAGGCAGTATTGACCTTTGGTGAAATTGATGTTCTTGTTTCAAACGCCGGAATCTCATACGTCGGTCTTTCAGATACTTTTGATTATTCAGATTATCGTAAGATCATGGACATCAATTTCGGTGGATTCTTTAATCTTGTTCATGAGATCATACCTTCGATGATCAGTAAGAAAAACGGAAATATCATTGCTGTTTCATCGATGTGGGGGCAGGAGGGAGCTTCTTGTGAAGCTTTGTATTCCGCGACCAAAGGCGCAGTTGATTCATATGTCAGGTCGTTATCCAAGGAACTCGGTCCATCAGGAATACGCGTAAATGCAGTTTCTCCGGGCGTTATAAAGACGGACATGCTTAATTGTTTTTCTGAGGAGGACCTTATGGGACTTGAAGAGGAAACATCATTGGGACGTATCGGTAATCCATCTGAAGTAGCTGATCTTATCTATTATCTGGCTTCAGATCAAAGTTCTTTCATCACAGGGCAGATAGTCGGAATAAACGGCGGATTCGTTTAATCTTTTTCGAAAATAAGCAAAAAACAAGGGGTGTCTTTATAGGACACCCCTTATGTTATCTTTTTGGCAGGGGAGACATGATTCGAACACGCAACCGGCGGTTTTGGAGACCGCTGCTCTACCGTTGAGCCACTCCCCTTTGACAACAGGTAGTATTTTATCTGTTGGTTTGCACTATGTCAAGTAGAATGATATGATTGTTTTGTTTATATTATTAATAATAAAGAGGGTTTGATATGAAACTTGCTATCATTGGTACGGGAAACATGGGAAAGGCTATTCTGGCAGGCATTTTGGCTGAAGGAATTTTCGATTCCAAGGATATAAATGTTTGTGATGTCAGAAAAGAAGCAGTAGATTCAGTTTGCGAACAGTATGGTACAAACGGGTTTACTGAAGCAGCTAAGGCAGTTGAAGGATGTGATTACGTTCTCATGGCTGTTAAGCCGATCCACTTTGATGCTGCACTTGCTTCACTTAAAGATTCTCTCAAGGCCGGCGTTATTGTTTTATCAATTGCTGCAGCTGTTAAGTGTGACAGGATCAAGGGTATCCTCGGAGAAGGCGTTAAGTTCGTTAGAATCATGCCTAATACTCCAGCACAGGTTCAGTGTGGTGTTAGTGCCGTTTGTCCTGTAGGTTTAAGTGATGATGAAGTTGCTTATGTTAAGAAGATATTCGAGTCTTGCGGTGAAGTAATCCTTTGCGATGAGAAGACTCTTGATGCTATCGGTTGTGTTTCCGGTACAGGCCCTGCATACGTTATGCTCTTTATCGAAGCAATGGCGGATGCAGCTGTTAGCCTCGGAATCAAGAGAGATGATGCTCTTAAGATCGCTGCAGGAACAGTTATGGGTTCCGGTCAGCTTTGCCTTAAGACAGGACTTCATCCTGGCGTACTAAAAGATCAGGTATGTTCTCCTGGCGGAACAACTATTGCAGGTGTTATGGCTCTTGAAGAGAACGGACTTCGTAATGCAGTTATAAAGTCTGTTCTCGCAGCTGATGAAAAGACAAAGGAAATGGCAAAAGGCTGATATGGCTGAAATGTACGTTGTCGATATCTATACTGACGGTGCATGTTCCGGTAATCCCGGTCCGGGTGGCTGGGGCGCCATTCTTATGTATGGAGAGCATCGGAAAGAACTTTCCGGTGGTGAGAAACAGACTACCAACAATAGAATGGAACTTATGGCGGTAATCTGTGCCTTGAAAGCTCTTAAAAAGCCTTGTAAGGTTAATCTCTATAGTGACAGTGCTTATGTTGTTAATGCTTTTAATCAGAATTGGATAATCGGGTGGCAGAGAAACGGTTGGAAAAACAGTGCCAAGGTCCCGGTTGCCAATATTGATCTTTGGCAGGAGCTCTTATCACTTACTAATACTCATGTTGTCAGATTTATTAAGGTTAAAGGCCATGCTGACAATGAGTTTAACAACAGATGTGACGAACTTGCAGTAGAGCAGTCTCGCAAGTTTTCCGAAGATATTTGAGGGTGTTATGAATCAAAATAGGGACATAGATCTTACAGAGAAGACTATAAGCAGCGAAACCGTATTTCACGGCAAAGTTTTTGACTGTATCGTTAAGCAGGTTACTTTGTGCGACGGAAGAACTGCAAGACGAGAGATCGTTAAACATAACGGAGGAGCATGTATACTTCCGATCGATTCCGAAGGAAATGCTTATATGGTTAAACAGTTCCGTTCTCCGTTTGAAGAGATCATGTTTGAAGCTCCTGCAGGTAAACTTGAGATCAACGAAGATCCAAAAGATTGTGCCATTAGGGAACTTCGTGAGGAAACAGGTTTTGTCTCAGGTAATGTAACTGATCTTGGAGTTATGGTCTGTTCTCCTGGTTATTGTTCTGAGAAGATCAGCCTGTTCCTGGCTGAGGATTTGACTTTTGAAGGAACAGATCTTGATGATGGAGAATTCCTTAATGTGATCAAGATTCCTTTTTCGAAAATATATGAGATGACTATGAATAACGAGATTACTGATGCGAAAACATGCATTTGTATATTGAAGGCAGCCGGGAGGTTAGGTTATGGCAAATGACGGCAAAAAAGAAGTAATGGGCGTTGTCCTGTTTTTCTGCGCCATTATTCTCGGCCTGATGTATTATCTGCCTGAGAAGATAACAGGTGTAGTCGGAAATTTTCTGAGATCAGTCGGTTTCGGATTCTTCGGCTATATTGCTATGATCCTTCCTTGCTTCCTGTTCTATGCTGCAATTGATCTTTTTATTGAGAAGAGAGAAAGAGTAGCTTTTACGCGTGTTAAGGCAGCTGTACTTATCCTTGTTTGTTCCGCATCACTGTTTGCAGCTATCACTATGAACTTTGATCATTTCAGAGCTCTTTGTATCCCTGACGGTAAAGAAACCCCGGCCGTTACCAAAGCTATACAGTTACTTTGGAAATCAGGTCTTGAAAAAGATCTTATCAGGGTTCCTGGTGAATCCGGTTTATTGATTCCAGGCGGTCTCATCGGTGGCCTTATCGCCGTAAGTATCGAATCTGTATGTGGCAAGGTAGTTACAATCCTTATTATGATTGCTTTTACTTTGTCTCTGGTCATCCTTATTTTCCATGTTTCGCTCAAGAAGACAGCTCAAAGTCTTGGTAAAGCAGCAAAGAAAACATATGTAAATGCCAGACAGAATATGAACCGTAAGGGAAGACCTAACGCTTATAGGTCTGATATTCCTCAGCAAAGACCTGTTAATGTCAATACAGGTTATTCTCCGTTTGTAGCAGGCGGTGGTAATCCTGGTAAGCGTGATGTTCCGATCATAAACGGAAATGTCAGCAATGATCCTTATGGTCTTCCTGTTGAGTATGATTCCTATGACCCGTTCAATGTTCAGGCTAAAGCACCTATTGATCAGGCAACCGGTTTTTATAATTTCGGACAGGATCAGGCTCCTGGTCAGAACGTTCAGCCTCCGATGGAATTCGGTGACAGGACTATTTCCTATGGTGATAAGAAAGTCCCTGTAGGAGAACATGACAATTCTGCTGATTTTACATATAATTCTCAGCCTCATCATCTTCCTTACGATATCGTTAAGAAGCATGAGATGTATTCTTTTGATAAAGAAGATAAGCGTAATCAGAAAGAGTTTTATGACCTTTCGGATGACGGAAATAAAAGAGGATACTATGATCATTTTGAGCAGGGTATTCCACAAGCTGATGGTATAGACGCTCAGCAGGTTGATGAAGAAGCATTATATCTTTATGACTTCACGGATGAGGATGAGCCTTATGAGATCGAAAATGATACTCCTGGTGTAAGAACTCCATATGTTCCGGTGGAAGTTACTGATAATCTGGGCAGCGATAATAATGTCAATGCTAAACCGAGGGGCAGCAATGTTGTTACAGCTGCAAATTCTGAAAAGGCACCTAAGAAGGATGATATTAAGATCAATGCAGTAGATGATCACGATAATTACAGTGTGATGGAAGGCCGAAAGATGGATACTTCTGTTGCAGTGAAGGGTGCATCTTCCGTTTCAGTTAACAGTATGAGTAAGAAACGTAAGAGGGGTACCAGATATGTACCTGCTCCTACTAATCTTCTTGATACTGAGCAGATGACAAAGAATCCGAAGAATGATGCAGAACTTAAAGCGAAAGCCAGAAAGCTTGAAGAAACACTCAAGAGTTTTGGAATTGATTCTAAGGTTGTTAATATCACTCATGGTCCGACAATTACCAGATTTGAGCTTACTATAGCAACTGGTACTAAGGTATCTAAAGTCCAAGGTCTTGCTGATGATATCCAGATGGCTATGGCTGCTATTTCAGTTCGTATTGAAGCACCTATCCCTGGTAAGAGTGCCATTGGTATAGAGATACCTAATGATAAATCTACTGCTGTCCGTCTTAAGGGGCTTCTTGAGACACAGGATTTCAGAAATTCTCCTCCTTTGAATGTTGCTCTTGGAAGAGATATTCCTGGAAGACCTATGTATTGTGACCTTGCAAAGATGCCGCACCTTCTTATAGCCGGTTCTACAGGATCAGGTAAGTCAGTTTGTCTTAACTCGATCCTCATAAGTATCCTTTGTAAGGCTTCTCCGGATGATGTAAAACTCATCATGGTAGACCCTAAGGTAGTTGAGCTTGCAATCTATAATGGTATTCCTCATCTTATCATGCCGGTTGTTACTGACATGCAAAAAGCAACTAATACACTTAAGTGGGCTGTAATTGAGATGGAAAGAAGATACTCTCTTTTTGCCGAGAATGCTGTTAGAGATCTTAACGGATATAACGAAGTCTGTAAGATGGAGGGTGAACAACCGCTTCCTTTGATCGTTGTTATTATAGATGAGTTTGCAGATCTTATGATGGTAGCATCTAAAGAGGTTGAGGCTCAGGTATTAAGACTTGCAGCTAAAGCTAGAGCAGCCGGAATACATCTTATCCTTGCTACGCAAAGACCTTCTGTCGACGTAATCACAGGTGTTCTTAAGAATAACCTCCCTTCGCGAATTGCTCTTGCAGTTACATCCGGTGTTGACAGTAAGACTATTCTTGATCAGACGGGTGCAGAAAAACTTCTTGGACGTGGAGATATGCTTTACTCTCCTCAGTCCGCTCCAAAGCCGATAAGAGGTCAAGGCGCATTTGTTACGGATGAAGAAGTTGAGAAGATCGTCGGATACTTAAAGAATCATTACGAACCTGAGTATGATGAAAATATCATGGATACCATTAATAACGCAGTTAACGGTTCTATGGATGCAGGTGGATCCGATGGCGGTTCTAAGGGTGATGATAGCGGAGAAGATGAGCTTCTTGAAAAAGCTGTTGATGTAATTATCGAACAGAAAGTAGCAAGTGTTTCTATTCTCCAAAGAAGACTTGGTATCGGATATCCTCGTGCCGCTCGTTTGATCGATGTAATGGAACAAAAGAAATATATAGGTCCGTTTGAGGGTTCAAAACCTCGTAAGGTACTTATTGATCCTACTCAGTGGCTGGAGATAAAGGCTAGAAACGGTAAATAAATGAATACGTATTTTGATGATATTGATCTGAATAACGGACAGGGTCTGGCACTTGAACTGGTCGAATTACTTAAGGAAAAGAAACTAAAGATCGGTTTTGCTGAAAGCTGTACAGGAGGCCTGATATCAGCAGGTGTTGTTGATATACCCGGTGCTTCCGAAGTTTTTTACGGAAGTATAGTTTCCTATGATAACAGCGTAAAGGAAAATTGCCTTAAAGTTTCTAAAGAAATCCTTCAAACCAAAGGAGCAGTTTCATATGAGTGCGCTAAAATGATGGCTGAAGGTGCAAGAAAAGCATTGAATGTTGATCTTGCAATATCAGTAACCGGTGTTGCAGGTCCGGGAGGAGGAACTCCCGAAAAGCCTGTTGGTACTGTTTTTATCGGATACGCAGATAAGAATGGTTCTGAAAGTATAGTCACTTTTTCGAAAGGTGACAGAAGTGATATAAGAAAGGTTACATGCTTTAAGGCATATAAATATGCTTTAAGTAAGCTTGGTTGATATGAGCGAGTTGAATGACAATAAGAAAAAATCCGGTAAGAGCATGGCGATAGCCACTGTTCTTGTTATGATCGGTCTTATGTTGTCCAAGGGAACAGGATTTGTTCGTGAACTCTTGGTTGGCGTTAAGTACCATCAGGATCTTTATCGTGATTCTTATTCTCTTGCTTTCTTGTTTCCTGATTTCTTCTTTAATCTGTTGATTGGCGGTTCTATTCAGGCAGCTATTACACCTTCTTTGGCTGCCAGGATAAATGACGGCAAGGAAAAAGAAGGTATCAAGGAAGTTAGTATATTCATTTCTGTTTTTTCAGTGCTGATGGCAATCGTCTGTACTTTGGGCTTTATCTTCTCGAAACAGCTGTTTGGTTTCTATGCTCCAAGCAATGCTACACCTGAGATGATCGAGCTTGCTTCTCATGCTGCAAGGCCACTTTTTATCCAGATATTCTTTATGATGCTTGCGGCTCTTTCCATCGGTATTCTTAATGCTTATAAGCGATTTGGTTCCACATCTTTCGGACCGACTATCTATAATATTTGCGTATTGCTTTCTATCGTTATATTTGCCGGCGACTCTCAGTTGAAACTTACTCTTTGCATGGTTGGTATTATGGGAGCTGCATTGATCTATTTCTTGTTTCAATTCATTGTCGGTTTCGACAAACTCAAGTTGTTCAGATTTATATTCCAACCAGCGAATAATGGATTTCGAAGACTTCTTAGAAGAGCCATACCTATATTGATCTCCGCTTCAATCGTTCAGATCAATACCATTACTCTTAACAGATTTGCAATGCAGATGGAGCAGGGAACAAACTATGCTCTTCGAAATGCTATAACTGTTTGGCAGCTTCCATATGGTATATTTGCAGTTGCTGTCGGTAATGTAATGCTTCCTTCTTTGGCTGCTTTGTATTCTTCTAAGAAATATAAGGAGGCGTCTGAACTTCTATCATCTAGACTTAAGACTGCCTTGTTTATGACTATCCCGTCAGCGGCATTTTTGTTCTTGATGAGTTCTGAAACAATAAGAGCTTTTTTCAAGTGGAATGCTTCTTATACTGAGGATAATGTCAAGAAGGGTGCGATCATATTATCAGGATTTGCAGTTGCGATCATTGCTCAGACCGGAGTTCTTATGTTTAACCAGGCATTTTATGCCATTGGTAAGACCAAAGCACCGCTTTTCGCAGGTCTTGTGAGTATGTTTACTAATCCGCTTTTCTGTTTGATCTTTGTAAGGTTAGTAGGTGCAGGTCCTATCTCCATGAGTCTTGCTTATTCGCTTTCAAGTTGTATACAATTAGGAATCTTGATCTGGCTTTATTGTTCTGACAGAAGACTTGCACCAAGAAAGATATTGGGCTTTCTCGGTAAGAGTCTTATCTGTGTAGTAACTATGGTTTTGGTTCTCATAATCTTAAACAACTTTATTCCTGATAGTGACAGAAAAATCATTCAGCTTGTAATTCTTGCCGTTAAGGGCGTTGCTGCAGTGGTAGTATATTTTACTACCGCATGTCTTATCAGAATGGATGAAGCGTTATATTGGATTCGTAGGCTTACTTCCAGATTTACTAGAAAAACAGCTGGGGATTGATCATCTTATTTGATTCCATTTGTAAGATCATCGCCTATAATAAATATATAACAATATTTATAAGGAGACGATTATTATGGATAAGTACGAAGAACTCAATAAGATCATTAAAGAATCCGAGCATATCGTATTTTTCGGTGGCGCAGGCGTTTCTACGGAAAGCGGAATTCCGGATTTCAGATCAAAAGACGGCCTTTATAACCAACGTGATGTTGAATTTGATGCTTATTCACCGGAATATCTTCTAAGCGTTTATTGTCTTGAAGATGAACCCAAAGTCTTCTTTGAATTTTACAGACAGAAGCTTAATGTTGATGGTATTGAACCTAACGAAGCCCATAAGATGCTTGCCAAGATGGAAGCAGCAGGGAAGCTAGATGGAGTTATTACTCAGAACATTGACGGACTTCATCAAAAAGCCGGAAGCAAGAATGTTCAGGAAGTTCACGGATCAACACTTAGAAATTATTGCAGCAGATGTCATAAGAAGTATCCTGCAGATTATATTTTTAATTGTGAGGATCAGATTCCGAAATGTAAGATATGCGGAGGTGTCATTAGACCTGACGTTACACTATATGGTGAAGGATTACCACAAGATGCTTGGCGAAATTCAATAAAACTGGTTGATAAAGCAGATTGCCTTATAGTCGGCGGTACTTCATTGGTTGTTAATCCGGCTGCTTCATTAGCTATGGGCTTTAGAGGAAAGAACCTTATTGTAATTAATAAACAAGCTACACCAGCTGACAGATTAGCTACTTTGGTTTTCCATGAAAGTATATCTGCTGTTCTAAGTAAGATTGAGTTGTAAATCTTCGAAAAATAGAATAAACGACATAAAAATACATAACTGTCCCATTAATGAACGGCAAAAAGTCTACAATGATAAAAAAAGAGAACATGTTTGCTTTTGATTGTTGACAAAATAGAATCAAACATCTAAAATCATAACAAAGGCGTGAACAAACGTTCTAATAGTGGAGGACAATATGGCTAAAAAGAATTCCGGTAAATCAAGTGTAACTCAAGTTTCAGCAGATAATCATGAAGAGAGAAAGAAAGCTTTAGATGCTGCAATGGCGCAGATCGAAAAACAGTTTGGACAAGGTGCGGTTATGCGTTTGGGTGACCGCGGTGTTCAGGAAATCGAGACTATTCCGACAGGAGCTCTTACTTTGGATGTTGCTTTAGGAGTAGGTGGTGTTCCTCGTGGACGTATCATTGAGATTTTTGGACCTGAATCTTCAGGTAAAACTACAGTTGCACTCCATATTGTTGCTGAAGCGCAGAAGAACGGTGGTACATGTGCATTTATCGATGCTGAGCACGCTCTTGATCCTGTATATGCAGGTAAGATCGGAGTTGATGTTGATAATCTCCTTTTGTCACAGCCTGATACAGGTGAACAAGCTCTTGAGATTACAGAAACTCTTGTAAGAAGCGGTTGTCTTGATGTTATAGTTATTGACTCTGTTGCTGCTTTGGTGCCTAAGGCTGAGATCGAAGGAGAGATGGGTGATTCTCATGTAGGTCTTCAGGCAAGGCTTATGAGCCAGGCTCTTCGTAAGCTAGCTCCTGTTGTTTCAAAATCAAGTACAGTTTGTATCTTTATTAACCAGCTTCGTGAGAAAGTTGGTGTTATGTTTGGTAATCCTGAGACTACACCTGGTGGTCGTGCGTTGAAGTTCTTCTCATCTGTTCGTCTCGATGTTCGTAAGACAGAAACATTGAGAAGTGGAACAGACGTTATCGGAAGCCATACAAGAGTAAAGGTCGTTAAGAATAAGGTTGCTCCGCCATTTAAGGAAGCAGAATTCGATATCCTTTATGGTGAGGGTATCTCAAATGAATCTTGTATCATTGATCTTGCTGTTGAGAATAATATCATTGAAAAGAGCGGATCTTGGTTTGCTTATAAAGGACAGAAGATTGCTCAGGGTAAGGATAATTGTCGTATTTATCTTAAAGAACATGACGAGCTCAGAAGTGAGATTGAAAAGCTTATCAGAGAGTCATATGAGCCTTGTGAACAGTTCATCGTAGAAGACGAAGCAGAGGAATTTGATGATTCTTTGGATGAGAACGATGATGATATCCTTGGAATCGATATCTGAGGTGATTAGATGACGGATGATACTTTGTATTCAGCAATTATCTCTGAAACTATATCTCATATCGGTATTTCAAATCCTTCATCTGGAAAGATATATAAGTATTTAATTAATAAAGGATACGACAGCGGATTAGCGTCCGATGTCGTATCCGAATTAGTTTCAAGAGGATATATCGATGATAGAAAAGCTTCGAGAAGTGTTTTGTTGTTAAGGACCGGGAAGAAGAGGGAAAGCAGGCTTCTTTCTCTCCAAAGGCTTATTAATGCCGGTATTTCTGAAGCTGTTGCAGAGTCTGTTGTTTCTGATATGCCAAGTGATGAAGAACTTATAGCTGAATTGTATGATGCTTCATTACCATATGGATTTGATATAAATGATGAATCTATGAGAAATTGTGCATTAAAGCTGGCAAAACAGCGTGGATTTACCTTTGAACTTGCCCAAAAAGAACTCAAAAATAGATGATTATATAGTTAGTTTGTCAAAGGATTGTTTTGTTGTAAAACCTTGCGTTTTGGTATAATTCAAAAATAGCGAGGTGCTTGATGACGAAGGAACAGAAGAAAATCAATATTTCTATAATATCTCTCGGTTGTCCCAAAAATCTTGTTGACTCCGAGTGTATGATATCTCTGCTTCAAGGCAGAGGTTTTTCTCTTGTTGAAGATATTAAATCGGCTCAAGTCGCTGTTATCAATACTTGTGGTTTTATTGAAAGTGCTAAGAAAGAAGCTATTGATACTATCTTAAGTGTTGCAGATCTGAAAAAGCCTAACGGTAACCTTGAATATATCGTTGTTACAGGTTGTCTTCCACAGCGATATGATAAGGATATCCTTGAATCAATGCCTGAAGTAGATGCTGTTTTAGGTACTTCCCATTATAAAGATGTAGCAGAAGTTGTTCTCTCACTATATGAATCCGATGCAGAAAATATCGATCTTGTTGATACGGCAGGAGGCATAGACCATCTCTTAGAAGACAGATATGTTTCCACTGGAAGTTATGCTTATCTTAAGATCGGAGAGGGATGCCGTAACAGGTGTTCATTTTGTGCTATCCCTTTAATTCGCGGAAACTATGTTTCCAGACCTATGGATGAAGTGTTGAAAGAGGCACAAAATCTGGTGTCCCGTGGCTTTGAGGAAATCATCTTAGCTGCTCAGGATACAACTAATTATGGAATCGATTTTGACGGAAAAAGGCATCTTGTTGAGCTTTTGAAAGCTATTACTGCTATAGATGGTGATTTTGTTGTCCGTATTATGTACGGATACATGGATGGTATTGATGATGATCTTATTAATGAGATCAAAACAAATCCAAAGATCGCCCACTATATGGATATTCCTATACAACATGGTGATGACAATATCTTAAAGGCTATGAGAAGACGTGATGATGTCTCTAAGATCACATCGGTTTTATCAAAGCTCAGAAATGAAATCCCTGATATTATAATCAGGACTACAGTTCTTGTTGGTTTCCCTGGTGAGACTGAAGAAATGTTTAATAACCTTATTTCTAATCTTCAAAAGTGGAGATTTGACAGATTGGGCTGTTTTGCATATTCGCCTGAAGAAGGTACTGATGCATATGATATGCCTGATCAGATAGATCAAAAGACCAAGGAATATAGATGTTCTAAGGTCTATGAAGTTCAGAAAACTATTTCCGAAGAACTCAATAAAGGACGTTTGAATTCTACTGTCAAAGTGACTATTGATTGTATTTCGGATGATGGTATATTTTATAAAGGTCGAAGTTACGGCGAGGCGCCTGAGGTTGATCCGGAGATATTCGTTGCAGCTACAGATGACGAATTGGAGATCGGAAAATCCTATTTGGTGCGTATTGTCGATAGTTCCGACTATGAATTAACGGGAGTAACTGTATGAATCTGCCTAATAAGCTTTCATTACTTAGAATTATTCTTATTCCTTTAACGCTGTTGTTCATGCTTCCTATTTCGATATATGGATTTGAACCTGCGGGTTGGAATAATTTCATAAATAATCATGGACTGTTTGTTGCAGGTATTGTGTTTATCGTAGCTTCTTTAACTGATATGTTTGATGGAAAGATAGCTCGTAAATATAACCTCATTACAAATCTTGGTAAGTTTTTGGATTCCTTAGCTGACAAGATGCTTGTAATTGGTGTTCTTTTGGCTTTTGTTGAACTTGGAAGAGTTTCTTCCTGGTTTGTAATGATCATATGCTTAAGAGAGTTCATGGTAACAGGTATTAGAATGCTTGCTTCTCAGAAGGGTGTTGTAATGGCTGCAAAGATGATAGGTAAGGTTAAGACTACCTTCCAGATGATTGCAATCATTTACCTGATGTATGAGCCGACTTTGAACAAGATTTTCCATTTGTTCGACTTGAATTTTGAGACTCCGATCAAGATCTTAGGCGATATTTTGTTCCTGCTTTGTGTCATTATGACAATCATTTCAGGTATGGACTATCTGCTCAAGAATATGAATTATCTTAAAGAGTCTGACTAACGGATATAAGTCCAAAATTTATTTCTATTTTGGCTATTGACAATTTCTAAATGTTACATTAAATATAGTTTGTAGGTTGTGTAACAATCTCGTTAACGGAGGTAAAATATGTCTAACGAAGAATTATTTCAGAATATTAAGCAAATGATCGTCAATCAGCTTGGTGTTGATGAGAGCATCATCACAATGGAGTCTTCTTTTGTTGATGATCTTAATGCTGACTCCCTCGACATGGTTGAGCTCGTTATGGCTATGGAGCAGGAGTTTGATATCTCTATTCCTGATGAAGTAGCTGAGAAGGTTGCTACTGTTGGAGACGCAGTTGAGTACATCAAGGGTTTGACAGAGTAATTTGTTCTGTTATTGATTATTCAAGGGCTGAATGTGCTTAACGGTACATTCAGCTCTTTTATTAGGAGGGGATATGGCTTATACATTTGAGGATTTTGAGAAAAACCTGGGTTATGAGTTTAAGAACAAAGATCTTTTGAAGTTGGCTTTTACTCATACTACGTATGTTTTCGAGCATCACGGTCATCATTATGAGTCCAACCAAAGACTTGAGTTTATTGGTGACGCGGTGTTGGATCTGGTTATCGGACATAAGCTTTATGACATGGATCCTAAAGCTGACGAGGGTTATCTTTCCAAGACACGAAGTCTTATTGTTTGTGAGAGATCGCTTGCTACTGTTGCGCGCAATCTCCGTATCGGCGAGCTTTTGATGCTCGGTAAGGGTGAGAAGCAAAGCGGTGGTGATGATAAGGATTCGACGTTGTCTGATGTTGTAGAGTCTGTTATTGCGGCAGTTTATTTTGATGCCGGTTTCGAGGTAGCAGAGCGTGTAATTTTAAAAAATCTTTCCGACATAATCAAAGATGCGGTTAGCGGTAATATTTTTTTGGATTACAAAAGCAGGCTTTTGGAACTTGCACAGAACAAGGGCGAGCAGCATAACGTTACTTTTGAGATTGTTGACGAGCGTGGTCCTGCCCATAACAAAGAGTTTGAGGCGCAGGTTAAGGCTGATGGTATTGTCCTTGCTAAAGCTGTCGGAAAGAGCAAAAAAGATGCAGAGCAGAAGTGTGCTCAGATTGCTATTGATGAATACCTAAAGCTTTTCGGAAATAAAAAATAAGTATGGTATAATCTTATAGTTATTTTTTAATTAAGGACGTACTGATGTTTTTAAAGAAGCTGGAGTTACAGGGCTTTAAGTCTTTCCCTGAATATACTTTGATCGAATTTGACCGTGGCATGACTGCCGTTGTCGGACCTAACGGCAGCGGTAAGAGTAATGTTACCGATGCGATCAGATGGGTTTTGGGTGAGCAGAGTGTTAAGTCCCTTCGTGGCGGCAAGATGGAGGATGTTATCTTTAACGGAACCCAGTCCCGTAAAGCCATGAACTATGCCGAAGTTTCAATGACATTGGATAACTCCGATCATTATCTCGATTATGAATATGACGAGATCCAGATCACCAGAAGACTTTATAGGTCCGGTGACAGTGAATATCAGATAAATCACGTTAACTGCAGACTTAAGGATATCGTAGGTCTTTTCCTTGATACCGGTCTTGGTAAGGACGGTTATTCCATCGTCGGACAGGGCCGAGTTGATGAGATCTTGTCTACTAAGTCTGAGGATAGACGTAGAGTCTTGGAAGAAGCATCCGGTATCGTTAAGTATAAGGTCCGTAAGGACGAGGCAGAGCGTAAGCTCAATTCTACCGAACAGAACTTAACGAGAATCGATGATATCCTTGCTGAGCTCAAAGAGCGTATCGAGCCTTTGAAGGAGCAGTCTGAGAAGGCTATTGCTTATCATAAGGCATATGAGAGCCTTAAAACGCTGGATATCGCGCTTTTGGTACATAAGATCAAGACTGCCAATGAAGCCATGGGCGGTCAGGGTGACTATAAGGCGAAGCTCGAGGAAGATCTTCGTGTAAACGAAGACAGATTCATGGCTATCCGTAATTCTAATACTGAACTTACGAACAAGAAGGACAGTTTGGAAGACCTTATCGAAGAGAAGAGACAGGAATTGTCCGATATTGATGAGGAAAAGTACAATATCGGTTCCGACAGTAAGGTTGCATCTGTTCAGCTCGAGCAGTTGAAAGTAAGATTCGATTCCTACGAGGCTGAAGAGAAGTCCTTGAAAGAGGATATTGAGCGTCTTTCCCAGGAATACAAGGATAAGATGGATAAGGCTCAGGCCCTTCTTGAAGAAGCAAACAACGAGAAGAAGCACTCGGAAGAGTTGACTAAGAAGAGAGACGAACTTTCTTTGGAGTTCAAGAAATCCGAGAGTCTTCAGGATGATACAAAGAGCAAGATCAACGAGAGTACTCAGGAGCTCATCTCCTATAGAGAGCAGATCAATACATATGAGACAAAGATCACGGGTATCGATGAAAAGCTCGCTGAACTTACTTCAAACAGATTTTCTTATATTGCTACTGAGAAGGAACTTAACGAGCATCTTGATGAAGCCGATAAGTTCTTCAAGGAAATGATCGAGCAGGAAGGTAATGTTACTTCCGATATCAATGAGCGTGAACTGAAACTTTCAGAACTCAAGAAGAAGGACAATGAGATCCTTTCCAAGTATGAGAAGGATAATCAGAGATCTCTTTCTATCAGCAGCAAGATCAAGGCGTTGACTGATCTCGAGAATCGTAAGGAAGGTTATCAGGAGTCCGTAAGAAGACTTCTCGAGCATGCAAATAACACACCGTCCGATAAGAAAAAGATAGTCGGTGTCCTCGGTGACCTTATCTCGACTGATAAAGAATATGAGACTGCTATCGAGATCGCGCTCGGTAACAGCATCCACAATATCGTTACTAATACCGAAGAAGAGGCTTCAGACCTCATCAAGGTATTGAAGGAGAGAAAGCTCGGAAGAGTTACTTTCCTTCCTATCGAAAACATTAAGCCGCGTGACCTCGATAAGAACCAGATCGACACTGCTTCAGGCATGATCGGTTACATTGGTATCGCATCTGACCTTACTGAGCATGACAAGAATATCGATGATATCGTGTCTAACCTCCTCGGAAGGATCATTGTTTGCGATGACATGGATAATGCCCGTAAGATCGCATCAAGACTTAAGTATCAGGTAAGGATCATCACATTACAGGGTGATTCCATTAACCCGGGCGGATCTCTTACCGGTGGTTCTATTCATAAGAATGCAACAGGTATTCTCGGAAGAGGCCGTGAGATCGAAGAACTCAAGAAAGAGTTTGAGGAACTTGATAAGAAGCTTGCTATCTTTGAGGCTGAGCGTCAGCAGCTTGATGAAGAGATATTCGGACTTAACAGGGAAGTTGACCAGCTCGGTGAACAGCTCAAGTATTTCAGCGTTGAGCGTGCTAAAGCAGAGACGTCATATACGAACCTTAAGGATAGGCTTGCTGAGATCCAAAAGCAGATCAAGCTTACTGAAGAGTCTATCGGACTTATCTCCAAGGATAAGCTCAAGATGGCTGATGATCTTGAAGAAGCGAAGCTCGTTTTCGAGGAGACAGAGCAGCATCTTTCTGAACTTCGTGAGGATATCCTGCAAAGCGACTCTGAGTCCAAGTCATTTACTGAGCAGCTCGATAAGCTCCGTGATGAGATCTCTGAGTCTGTATCCAAGACCGAAAGACTCATTGCCGAGCGTAACGGTGTTCTCCAGCTTGCTGAGATCTTGAAGCGTGAGAAGTCCTCATACGAGGAGAATCTGGCTAATAAGATCAAGGCCAAGGAAGAAGATCAGGGCTTAAGCGAGGAGCTCAATATCAAGATCGCAGGTTTCGGTGACCTTTTGGCTAAGCTCGAACTCGAGTCTGAAGCTAAGGATAAGGAGATCAAGGATCTTTACGCACAGCGTGCCGAGCTCGAGAAAGACATGGCAGGCTTTATCGATAAGCTTACAGATTGTCAGGATACGATCAACAGTATCAAGAACGAGTTGACGCTCCTTACGACTAAGTACGAGCGTTATATTGAAGATATCGATACATCCAAGAACCGCCTGTGGGAGGATTACGAGACCACATACGATAATGTAAAGGATTCCTGTGAGAAGGTTACGAATGTATCTGAGACATCTCATGAGATATCCAAACTTAAAAACCGAATCAAGAATATCGGTCCGGTAAACCTTAACTCCATTGATGAGTATAAGGAAGTTTCCGAGAGATTCGAGTTCATGACTAACCAGAGAAATGACATTTTCGAGGCTAAGACAAACCTTGAGAAGGTTATCGCAGATCTCCTGGAAGAGATGAAGACTCAGTTCATTGAGCACTTTAATACGATCAACGAGAACTTTAAGACTGTATTCGAAGACCTCTTTAACGGTGGTACCGCAGAGATCCTTCTCGACAGTGATGATGTTCTTAATTGTTCTATCGAGATCAAGGCTCAGCCTCCGGGAAAGAAACTTCAGAGCCTTACTCTCTTGTCGGGTGGTGAGAGATGTCTTACTGCAATTGCGCTTTTGTTCGCTATCTTGCAGCTTAAGCCGTCGCCGTTCGTTATCCTCGATGAGGTCGAGGCTGCTCTGGATGACGTTAACGTCAGCAGATTTACGGACTTTGTCCGCCGTTACTGCGCTAGATCACAGTTCATTATCGTTACTCACCGTAAGGGTACCATGGAAGCCTGTGACCGTATGTACGGTGTTACCATGCAGGAGCGTGGTATATCTAAGATCCTGTCAATGCGTATGGGAGACGAATAAAGGAGAAACTATATGGGTTTATTGGACGCTTTTAAGCGTGGACTTGAGAAAACGAGAAACTTCGTTTCCAGTGGTTTTACAAAGATCGCAGCAAGTACCGGTCATTTTGATGAGGATCAGCTCGACGAACTCGAAGAAATCCTTGTCCGTGCAGACTGCGGTGTAGGCGCTAGTACCGATATCATCGATCACGTCAAGGACAACATCAAGAAGTCCGGTGACGACAGCAAGGAAGCAGTTATGGCTTCCGTTAAAGAGAAGATGCTCGAGATCCTTGGTCCTAAATCTACGATCAATCTCGAAGAAGGCAAACTTAACATCATCCTTATGATCGGTGTTAACGGAACAGGTAAGACAACTACTGCAGGTAAACTTTGCGAGAAGTATAAAAAGCAGGGTAAGAAGGTTATCTTAGGCGCAGCCGATACATTCCGTGCCGCTGCTATTGAGCAGCTTAAAGTGTGGGGTGAGAGAACATCCACAACTGTTATCTCTCATGAGGCAGGTTCCGATCCGGCATCCGTTTGCTATGATGCAATTCATGCCGCTATCGCTCGAAAAGCAGATCTTCTTATTATCGATACGGCAGGCCGACTTCATAACAAGAAGAACCTCATGGATGAGCTTTCTAAGATCACGAGGATCATCGACAGAGAAGCTAAGGATGCCAATATCAAGAGCATGCTCATAATCGATGCTACTACGGGCCAGAATGCCGTTATCCAGGCTGAAGTCTTCGGTGAAGCTGCTAATCTCGATTATATCGGTATCACTAAGCTCGACGGCACAGCCAAGGGTGGTGTTGCAGTATCAGTTGCATATTCGTCCCATAAGCCGATCGTTCTTGCAGGTTTAGGTGAGGGAGTAGATGATCTCGTTGACTTCGATCCGGAGATCTTCGTTGATTCTCTTATTTCATAAATCAATATTTTGAGCATATTAAAAGGGCACGTCACTGGCGTGCCCTTTGTTGTTTTGGAATTTGATCAGCCTGCGTAGATTACCTGGCCTTCTTCGAAGCAATCTTCAACATCGATTCCGTTGAGCTTTTCAGGATATCCGGTCTCAATATCGATTCTGATATAATCTCCGTCTTCGGTCTCGAAAAGGGCATAGGTCTCATAATCGGTTCCGTCGTATCTTATTTTCGAGCCGGCAGGAATGACTACTGCTTCACCTGTCATAAAGTTAGTTCCTGAGATATCGACTACAGTGTCAAAATATTTATCGTTAGTCAGCGTATAGTACTTCGGATCTACATGGAATACCAGGTCATCTTCGATTCCTGCGTAACAGTATGCGGAATTTGTTCCGATGCAGTACAGTCTGGTCTTTACGATGAAACGGTCCGGATTAACAAAATATGATGCCACGCCGTCATTAACGAAATACTCAGTGATCTTGTTATCCTGGATTCTGCAGACATAAGAAACTCTGTAGTCATTATCTGAAAGCACATTAAGCATGATATATGATTTGCCGTCTTTAATTACAAGGAAAGCAGCAAGATCGTATCCGTAGAAATCGTCGAATGTGCTAACTTCCCCGTTCATAGAGAACTTAAGTTCAGCGGCACCATCTTCTTCGTTAAAGAAGACTGCCATCTCGTCAACTGTACCGTCGAAATCAGAATCATAATCAAGCTTATATGATGCTCCGTACAGATCTGTATTATCATAATCTAATGTAAATGGTATAAATCTGTTGGATGGAGCAGTCGTCCAATAATCGTATTCGAAACAATCCTCATTTCCCTCATAAGGAATGTAGACTTCGATCAGTCCTGCAGCAAAAGGTGCCAGCTCGTATGGATTGAAGAACAGATGAATTCCGTCGTATGTAATCGCAAAATTATTGTCCAAACCATAGTCATAGAAATAATCGTAGACGGTGTCTTCATAATCTTCATCAAGGTAATCCGCATAAGGACTGTTTGCCAATGCATCTATTACAGTATCGTACATCTTATCTGTATCAGCTGTAATATCTGAAAAGGTTATCATTTCGCCTGTTATCGGATTATAATTCAAGCCGTATAGACCGTATTGTCCGTGAGCGCCACCATAATAATAATAGTATTGATACTCAAATGAGAGGACTAAGCTGTCAGCTCTGAACATCTTGATAAGAGATTCCTCAGTTATGTAGTAATAATTTCCGTCGGCTGCATCATGCTCAACTGCATCTATGTTTTGCTCATAAAGTTTCTGATAGGATGTCAAACGTTGATTCATATAATCTTCGATATTTTCCTGTAGTTGAACATATCCGTTGTCAGGGGAGATACTGATACAGTCGATATTATATGATGCTCCATAATAGCCGTCTTCCGGATATTCACTCATATATTCGTAATAATTCTTGATATCGAAATCTATGTACTCGACTTTATCACCTATTGGTAATTTTGTCGGTTCCGGAGTTGGTTCTACTGTTTCAGTCGGCTCTGTTTCAGTAGGTTCTGTTTCATCTGACGTTTCAGAAGTCTCGGTCGTCTCGTCTTCATCATCGTCATCATCATCGTTATTCTTTGATCTTGTTGATCTCTTTTTCTGATTATTGCTCGAAAAAGGTAACGAATCGCACGCAGCAATAGAGAAAACAAGCATCAAAGCCATAAGGACAGTCACAACTTTTTTCATAACACTCACCCCCGATTGTTGATATGATCATTTTATCACAATCGGGAAGGATATCAGAAACCGCAGTAATACTTACCTGACAAGTAAAAAGACTTGACAGGCGTTAATGTGTTTGGTAACATACATTGGTCTTATTGGCGGAGGTTATGTATGGATAAGATAAATACTTGTCTGGCTCTCGATTTTTACGGGAAACTTTTAACCGACAAGATGAGAGAGATCATGGAATATTACTATTTTGATGATCTGTCTCTTGCCGAGATCGCCGATGATGTCGGAATATCAAGGCAGGCCGTACACGATACAGTCAGAAGAGCAGGTAATCTTCTTGAGGAATATGAAGAGAAGCTTGGTCTTATAAGACGTTTTCGAAAAGAAAAGAATGAGATCGACGAAGCGATAAAGCTTCTCGACAAAGGCGATAAAGGCAGTGCTTTGGAACTTCTTAAGGCTGTCAGAGATGAATTGATAACGGAGTAAGTAATGTTTGAAAGTTTATCAACCAAACTTCAGAAGATAACTTCTTCAATGCGCGGCAAGGCCCGTGTAACGGAGAAGGACATCAAGGATATGATGCGAGAGATCCGTATGGCTCTTCTCGAGGCTGACGTTAACTATACGGTAGCCAAGGAGTTCGTTGCGGATATGACCGAGAAGTGTAAGGGTGCCGAGATCGAGCACAGCATCACTCCGGGTCAACAGATCGTTAAGATCGTTCATGAGTCTCTTGTTGAGCTTTTGGGTTCAGGAGACGCCAAGATAGCAGTTTCTCCTACGGGATTTACGGTAATCGTTCTTTACGGTCTTCAGGGTGCAGGTAAGACAACAACAGCTGTTAAGCTTGCTAAGCTCCTGAAGCAGGATAATAAAAAACCGATGGTAGCATCTGTGGACGTCCATAGACCTGCAGCTGCCGAGCAGCTTCGTGTTCTGGCTGAGGCCAACGGAATCCAGTGCTATATCCATCCTGAGGAAAAAGATGCCGTTAAGATCTGTAAGGAAGCTATAGATCGTGCCAAGTACATGCTCTGTAATTATCTTATCGTCGATACTGCAGGTCGTATGACTGTAGATGAAGAGATGATGGATGAGCTTAAGGATATAAGTTCAGCAGTTAATCCTAACGAGAAGCTTCTCGTTGTCGACAGTATGATCGGTCAGGAAGCCGTTAACGTTGCTCAGACATTTGAAGAGCAGATCGGTATGGACGGTTTCATCATGACAAAGCTCGATGGTGACGCCAGAGGCGGTGCTGCACTTTCTATCCGTAAGATGACAGGTAAGCCGATCAAATACATCTGCGTAGGTGAGAAGATCGATAATATCGAATTGTTCCACCCAAGCAGAATGGCTGACAGGATCCTCGGTATGGGTGACGTTATGAGCCTTATCGAGAAAGCTCAGCAGAATATCGATGAAGATAAGGCTATGCGTCAGGTCGAGAGGATGATGAGTAATGACTATAACCTCAATGACCTTCTCGATCAGTTTGAACAGCTGAAGAACATGGGTTCTATGAAAGATGTTCTCGGCATGATCCCTGGCGCTGCAGGTAAGATCAAAGAAGAAGATGTTGATGATACCATCATCGATAAGAATATGGCTATCATCCGTTCCATGACCAAGAAGGAAAGAAAGAATCCGAAGATCTTGAATGCTTCCAGAAGAAAGCGTATCGCTGAAGGTTCCGGTACATCTGTTCAGCAGGTCAATCAGCTTATCAAGCAGTATGAGCAGTCAGCTCAGATGATGAAGCAGTTCAAAGGCGGCAAGTTAGGCGGCTTTAAACTTCCGAAGGGTTTCCCGGGCGGTAAGCTCGGCGGAGGTAAATTCGGCGGTTTCGGCGGATTCAGAGGTTTCTAAGTTTTTTCCATAGCAATATGTGAAATATAAATTGAAAAAATCAAAAACATAATTTTTGGAGGAAAGAAAAATGGCAGTTAAGATTCGTTTGAAGAGAATGGGTAAGAAAAAGGCACCTTTCTATCGTGTAGTAGTAGCAGATTCACGTTATCCACGTGATGGTCGTTTCATCGAAGAGATCGGAACATACAATCCTCTTACAGATCCTGCAGAGGTTAAGATCGATGCAGACGCAGCTAAGAAGTGGATCGGAAACGGTGCTCAGCCTACAGATACAGTAAGAAGTCTCCTTAAGAATCAGGGTATTATCTAATTAACCAGCTTTTTGATATAGGAGAGAAAAATGAGCGAATTACTTACATCGATGGCAAAGTCGTTGGTTAATAATCCCGACGAAGTTGTCGTAAAGAAGACAGAGAGAGGAAACACTATTGTTTTCGAGCTTTCTGTAGCACCTGATGATATGGGTAAGATCATCGGAAAGAACGGCAAAAGAGCTCAGGCTATCCGCGCTATCATGAAGGCAAAATACCTTAAGGAAGGAAAGCGCGTAGTCGTTGACATTGTCGACTGATGAACGATCACTTAATAATCGGAAAAATTATAGGCGCACATGGTATTCGGGGAGAGGTAAAAGTCTTCCCGATTACTGATAATGTGCGCCGTTTTACTAAGCTCAAGAAGTGCTTTATCGTAAAAGAGGACGGCACAGTCATCAAGGAATTTGAAGTAAGAGGTGCAAGGATCGATAAGACCAATGCACTTGTTGCTTTCAAAGATTTTTTTGACAGGACTGAAGCTGAAAAGCTTAAGGGAACATACATCTCTGTTGATCGTGATAACGCGGTCAAACTTCAAAAGGGATCTTTTTTTATCGCTGATCTTATTGGTTCCAAGGTTATCGATGATACTATCGGTGAACTAGGAATGATAACGGATGTTTTCGAGACAGGAGCAAATCAGGTCCTTGAAGTTAAAAGACCCGGTAAGCAGAACCTTCTGATACCGTTTCTTAAGGCTGTATGTTATGAGATAGATCCTGAGCAGGGAGTTGTTAAGGTTAAGCTTCCTGATGGTCTGTACGAACTATATGAGGACTAACATGAGATTTTCCGTCATGACTCTATTTCCAGAACAGATCAATGCTTTCTTAAGTGAGAGTATTATCGGTCGTGCTCGTGAAAAGGGTATCATTTCCGTTGATTTCTATAACATCAGGGATTACTCCGGTAATGAATACGGTAAGATCGATGATTCGCTCTATGGCGGCGGAACAGGTATGCTCATGGAATGTGAGCCTGTCTATAGATGTTATCAGGATGCTTCCAAAGAAAGTAAGCCTTATGTGATCTACGTAAGCCCGAAGGGAAATGTATTGGATCAGAAGAAGGTCAAAGAGCTTTCCAAGAAAGATCATGTGGCGATCTTATGCGGTCATTATGAAGGAATAGATTCCAGAGTTCTTGATGAGATAGTTGATGAAGAGATCTCCATTGGAGATTATGTACTTACAGGCGGCGAGATCGCAGCTGTTACCATCATCGATTCAGTATCCCGTATGATCGATGGTGTTCTTCCTAATGAAGATGCTTATACTAACGAGTCTCATATGAACGGAACATTAGAGGCGCCGCAGTTTACAAAGCCTCGCGTATGGCATGACAGGGAAGTGCCTGAAGTGCTTTTAAACGGTAATCAGGCTGAGATCGATGACTATAACAGGACAATGTCTCTGATAGAAACTATGGAAAAACGTCCCGATATGTTCGATAAACTTGAGCTTTCGGAAGAAGATTGGAAAAAAGTACTTGCCAGAAAAAGGCAAAACTGATAAAATTTACGGGTTAATTGGGATGGTCCTCTGTATTTACATAGGGAAATGCACGAACATCTAACAGAGAAGGAGGAACTTAAAGATGGATTTGGTTAAAGTTGTTGAGAGTGAGAATCTTCGCAATAGCTACTCCGAAGTTGAGATCGGTGACTACGTTAAGGCACATCTCAAGATCAAAGAGGGAAACCGTGAGCGTATCCAGATTTTCGAAGGATATGTAATCGCTCGTAAGGGCTCCGGAATTTCCGAGACAATAACAATTCGTCGTATTTCTTACGGCGTAGGTGTAGAGCGTATTCTTCCTGTACATTCTCCTAAGATCGAGAAGATCGACATCGTACGTAAGGGTCGTGTCAGAAGAGCGAAGCTTTATTATCTCCGTTCACGTCAGGGCAAGGCTGCAAGAATCGCAGAGAAGCTTTGATAACGATTTTTGTTTTAAGACAATTAAGCACCTTCGAGCAATTCGAGGGTGCTTTTTTCATATTCTACAAAAATGCTTCGATTTTACTATTTACTTTAATCACATAATGTTTTAGCATTTTAAAGGTTATATTTTAATAATAAAAACAAAGGAGTTAACTATGGATCTTTCACCACTTCAGAAAGCAAGATACGAGTATCAGCCTAAGCTTCCGGGCATGCTCAGAAACGGTATCGCAGATATCTGCGTAAAGGAAGGCGCTGCAACAGCAAGCGTAGCTGATCAGGACAAGATCAAGGCTCTTTTCCCAAATACATATGGTAAGCCTGAGATCACATTCGAGAAGGGTTCTAACACATCTGCTGCTAAGAAGCAGGTTGTAGGTGTTATCCTTTCCGGTGGACAGGCACCTGGCGGACACAACGTTATTTCAGGTCTTTATGATGCATTGAAGGCTACAAACAGCGAGAACGTTCTCCTTGGATTCAAGGGCGGTCCTGACGGACTTTTGAAGAACGATTACGTTGAGTTTGATGACAAGTTCATCGATGCTTACAGAAACACAGGCGGATTCGATATCATCGGTTCCGGTAGAACAAAGCTCGAGACAGAAGAGCAGTTCAACATCGTTGCTGAGAATGCTAAGAGCAATGGTCTCACAGCTATCGTTATCATCGGTGGTGACGACTCCAACACAAATGCTGCTACTCTTGCTGAGTACATGGCTGCTAACA
>CAMYXL010000032.1 GCA_947303255.1 uncultured Clostridia bacterium
ATAATTTATAGGCGTATCCGTAATATTCAATTACGTCTGCCTGGGCTCCGTGCCCGATAATCTTCTGACTTCCATCGAATTCCATATTCTTCCTCCTGCTGTTGTTAATGATCAGACCCGATCTTTGAACTCCTCCAAAAGTTCGCGGGAATAGACTTTATCGCGGTCAGATTCCCTGACGATCTTCCACAGGTTCGCGGCTGACTTAAGCCTGTTCTCAAAGCCGTTCGTCGCATCATCAGAGCAGAAATCCTTAACGAACTTGTTCCACTGAAGCGCGGACTTGTCGTAAATCGCGTATGTCTACCTGCCTTCGTAGATATCAAGAAGATCGCCGAGCGTAAACGACTCGTCACCGGTCTCTTTTACTTTCTTAACGGTCGCTACCATATCGACATTGAACTTGAAGTTTTCTACACCTGTCCTTTTCGAAAAAAAATCGCGGAATCTGTTGCCGAAAGTAAAGCCGCACTCAAGTATTCCCGTATCTTCGCTAAGCTCCGTTACGGTCGCTTTTTTACGCCTGGCAGAAGACTTCTTTTCAGGTACGATCTTGTTGCCATTGAAGTACTCCTCGATTATCTTATTAAGTTCGATCTTGCCGCTTACGACCTTAAGGCCGTGATCCTTACATATCTTTCTGAGTTCATCTCTATACCAATAGTATTTGCTGAACTCAGCATAATCTTTGATGCTGTCAAATTCAGGCCTATTCATAGTATCTCCCTGGTGTAGTTTTCATTTGAAAGAAAGTTGTTGCCATTTGCAAGAATTCCAAAAAATAACCGCCCATAGCTCTCATAAGGGCGGTATTTACCAAACAATGAGGCTAACCGTCTACGGGTAACACCTCTTATGTTTGGATTATACATCATTCATCAGATAATTTACATATATTATTTGTAAATAATCAGTCTTCCAACGCCATTTTTATGAGCTTACGAAGATGTATCTCAACCGCGTCAAAACAGGCTACAGGACAATTGTCCTGATTAAGGATCAAAGGCAGTTCCGTGCATCCTAAGATGACTCCTTCGATACCGTCATCAGCCTTCATTCTGTTGATGATATCGGTCAACTCCTTAAGGGTGGAATCCTTAACAATACCGCGCTCCAATTCCTCGTAAATTCTCTTACCGATGAGCTTTCTCTCATCTTCATTTGGAACGAAAACTTCCACGCCTGAACTAATAAGATCTTTCTTCATGTAGTCTTTTTCCATCGTGAAGATCGTTCCCAAAAGACCGATGCGTTTGATTCCTTTTGAGACTACTTCTTCGCTGACGACTTGCGGGATACTTACGATCGGACTTTTGATCTTTTCTTTAAGCTCATCGAAGACAACGTGCATGGTTACGGCCGTAAGTGAAATGACTTCAGAATTACTCTTTTCCAGGGCCTGAAGTTTCTCACCGAGATAATCAGCCAGAAGGTCGTATTTTCCTTCTGTTACATATTCCCATGCTCTGTGAAAATCAACGCTCTCGATGGCGATGTCAGGCATTGCCTTACCGTCTGTCAAACGGTCGATCTCATCGTTAAGTTTCTTATAGTACATTAATGTGGATTCAGGACCAGTGCCGCCCACCAAACCGATCTTTTTCATACGCGACCTCCTTATGATTAGCAACATTATATTTCAACTTCGGGAAATGACGAGTCCGAAAACAGAACGGTTTTGTATTAAATTCGCACTATATCACTCGACTGTATATTCAGGCATTTCCTCTCCGAGATAGTTCGGATCGTTGGTTGAAAAACCTCTGTCCACGTGCAGGTAGTAGATCTTGCCGTCTTCAGTTATGAGAAGATCATATCCGACAAAGTTCGCGAGACCCGGGAAAAAGCTGTTAACGTGCTTTGCACTAGTTCCGTCATACATCGTGACCTGCTCGGATGTTACGATACCGTTTTCCGTGTTATCTATGAATCCGTTCGTATAGTCGTCTTCCGACAGCATGTCCTTCATTGCCTGAAGCTCATCATCCGTGAATGTCTCAGCCAGCACGTTCGCGTTGGAGTAAATAGGCTCGCCGGTCGTGTATGTTCCGTCCGCGAACACGTGATTTCCCATTCCGGTCAGATTTCCTTCTGTTAAGATCTCGAGATCGCTGCCGTTGATCGTGAAATAGATGTATGCCTCTTCGGAATATTCCGTTGCTTCCTGGGTGAACACGGCTACATTTTCTTCGGTAAAGAGTGCTCTTCCCTCTTCCTGACCCATGTTGCCGTAACTTTGGAAGTATCCTGCAAAGTCAAATCCGTCGTCTGAAACATTGCTTATGGTTATCGTTCCGTAGGTCGACGAATGAGTATTTGTCCTGTGCCATTCTCCTTCGAAAACGTCAGCCGTTCCTGCATCTTTTTCGATGATCTCTGTCTCATTTTGGGATTCGGATTCGACCTCTTTTGCTGTATTTTGAGTAGCTTCGTTTATCTCGACCGTTTTCGATGTCTCAGCCGAAGATGCCTTTATATCAAAGCTTGTAACATTGTTACATCCGCAAAGACCTGTCAACACTGACATGATCATGATGCCGGATGCGGTTATGATTGCCGGTTTCTGTTTGCTCATTGTTTTCTCCGTATTTTTCTTTCTCGAAAACACTCTCTGGTGTCACTTTTCGGACAAACATCCGAGGTGTTTACTACTTTATGACGAACAAAGTTTACTTCGCGTTTCAACAGGTATTGACAATAGTTCGGTACCGAACTATAATGCAATTAATTCGGAACCGAACAATTCGAAAGGATGATAGAACATGATCAGCAATATTGAGCTTTTTCGAAAGATGATGAAGTTTTCGAAAGAAATGAAGATGAGTGCCTTAAGACCGATGGGCAAGATACCGGGACTCCTGCCACACCCTATCCCGGGAATGATACCACCACCGCCATTCGGACCAAGGCCGCCGCACGGACCGGGACGTAAGGGCCCCGGGATGAGCCGCGAGCACATGCTCGGGATCATCAGCGAATACCCTGACGGCATAAGGCAGAAGGAACTGGCCGAGAGGGCCGGTATCAACGCTTCTTCCACTTCTGAGGTGGTAACGAAGCTGGAGGACGACGGATATCTTATAAGGACCATCGACCCGAGCGACAAGAGAGCTACGGTTCTTAAGCTCACGGAGATGGGCCGGGTAAGGGCCGAAGAGATCAAGAGCGAGCACGAGTCGTTCCTGGATGAGTACTTCGGCAGACTGACAGATGAAGAAAAGCAGACGCTTTCTGATCTACTGGATAAGTTGATGGGAGAGCCGGCTTAACCTCGTAAGACCCCATATGAAGAAGGCATCTTCCCTCGCGGGACGATGCCTTCGATTTTTTATGAATAGATGTTTTCCCAACCGAGATCATCAGGCCATTCCGTGCTGTCGAAGACTGCTCTTATGCCTCGACTGAGCTCGAACAGTTTAGCCTTACATTCATCCGATAAGGACGAAGTGTCATTGCCGGACAAAGTAGCGAGCATTACGTATTCATAGGTAAGGAGCCTGTCGTTCTCGGCACTTGCCATTGCTTCCCTTCTGACGAAATACGGCTGATTCTCTTCAGTATCGACAACACTCATGAAGCTGTCGTCTTCGTTATTCGGGTACATGTAATTCTTCGGATTGCAGTCGTTCCATGAATCATCGTTGACCGACTGCGTATTGAAGTGGGCATTGTGA
The DNA here is from genome assembly GCA_947303255.1 of uncultured Clostridia bacterium. Taxonomy (GTDB): domain Bacteria; phylum Bacillota; class Clostridia; order Saccharofermentanales; family Saccharofermentanaceae; genus Saccharofermentans. The sequence continues at coordinate 3,675 of CAMYXL010000032.1, forward strand.
TTAGATACGAACTTCTCGGTGCAATTCCAGATATCGCAGACAAGCTGAGCGGTGATAGGATCAACAGAAGAGAAATCCTCGGCCCTCAGATCCTCTGCTCCGGAGTAACCCACAACTTCTGAAGCATTTACGTTAACGAAGACCGTCATGAAATATGAACCGTCAACAAAAGAAGTCCTGCAGGAATCAATATTCTCACCGTCATAAAGACAGATCGCAAATCCGCTATAGTACTCGAAAAGAAGCTGATCGAAGTAGTTCTCAGGATAAAGTTCAAGGACTTTACCGATCTTTTTAAGAGCATTCTCGATCTTATCATGATCAGCCGTTGAAGCGCCTTCAGGAAGGACTCCGTCAGGCACGAGATCATCGAACCAGATATGAACGCCGTATTTGCTTCCGATCTCACATGCGGAATCGTAAAGATCCGTAAGAGCTCCGTTAGTTCCTGTTACCGTCTGATCATGTGCAGCTGAATTATCGACTGTATAAAAATCGATAAGTTCGATCGCATCGGATCCGACTTCTACGTTGAGTTTTACAACCGGATTTTCAGGGATCCAATTTACGTCGATGACCTCATAATTGACACTGTCATTCGAATCAAAATTGTAATCCATCACCCATGCTTTTTGTTCTTCTTCGGAGTTAAATATACGAAGAAGTGATGTCGCCTTGATCTCGCCGTCGATAAAGATCGGCATCGGATAACTATTGAGTATCGCACTGTCTTCATCAACATTAAACTTCTTGGCAAGTTCCTTTTCCCAACCGACGATCTGATCTGCATAGTAAAGTTCACTTATCGGATCGTGATCAGCAGGACAGGACGCGAGCTTATCATAATAAACGAGACTTATGATATCCATGAAGATCTTGTCTTCCTTATAATCCGTGTCTCTGTTGTTCTCGTAAAGCCTTATAAGTGCTTCCTGCGGACTCATCATATCCTCAGCGGCATACTCCGGATCGCTCATGGAGACGAACGCCTCCGAGCCGTTGAAGAACCTGACGATCTCTTCATTCGTAAAGCCGTTCTCGGAAAGAACCTGAGTAAGTTTATAGGATGTATTGTGATCAAAGAAAACCTCGTCCAGCTTCTCGCTTCCGAAGATATATTCAAATCCCGTCATGAATACTGTCTCACTGTACTTCGCGAAAGCAGACGTTGCATATGAATAATACTTACACTCATTAAGCACCGCGCCGCCCTCAAAGAAGATCGGATTATTAAGTTCCTTAACGATCTGGCCCTTCTCACTCTCAGCTACTTCAGACATATCGCGGATGCTGCCGTCCTCCATCAAACAAGCGATCGAAGTATCACCGTCAATGGAATAATCCACAAAATGCATCAGCGTGTGAACGATATTAAGCGCACGCGTTTTCTCGTTGCCGATCATGACCACCGACTTACCCACAATAAGCGTATTCGTCTCCGGAACATACTGGGTCGAACCGGTTTCCTCTTTTATAGTCAGTCTCTGAAGCTTATCGAAAAAGTACCCTTCATTCTCCGCTTCAAGATGATCCGCGATCAAAGGGAATAATACATATACAAAGCCTCTGAAATCTCCGAGTTCCGGATTTTTCGTGACGACATCGTCAAACTTAAGGAACAGGTCATACTTACCGCGAAGGTCCTCTTCCGTAAGTCCCAATTCCGTTGCTCTCGCGAGTATCTCATCCGGATCAGCCGTTTTCTCAACTTCCTCCGGTTCCTGTTCTTCAGACGTTTCCGCAGTCTCAGATACCGAAGTTATATCGACCTCGATAGACTCGTTCCCGCTTGTTCCTGTCTTTTCTTCTGAGTTTTTGTCGCAGCCTGCTGCCATGAGCGACGTTGCCGTCAATGCGGCACATAATAACAGGCACGCAAACTTATAGCGTTTCCCGATCATAGTTTTCTCCTTTAAATATCTTCGCTGACATTCCTTTTCTTATCGAAAAAGAAACAATGTCTGTCTTCTCTAAGAAAGAAGTATAACACACATTTTTATTCAGGCAATTTCATTTCTCACTTCTGAGCCACGCGAGAAAAACCTCGAAAGGAGTTTTATCCTCATACGCCTCGTAACTCATCTTTGCATCAAATCCGTGAGTGTTTATATCATAAACAAGTTTCATCTCATTAGGGATCTCGCGGTCAAACTTTTTGCACACATCGATGATCTTCGATATATCATCTCGCCCTACAGCCAGGAACTCGTCACAGTCAACATCAGTTTCCAATTGTCCGGCCGCTTTGATCTGACCATTGATCAAGTAGAACGCATTGAACATTCTCGCATTAGGCGTCTGATAGATATACGCGTATACCTTATCAACACCTTCACCCGAATATTCCAAACAAAGTGAAATGTATTCTGACTGGATATCAGTCAATTCGTCTTCAAAACAATTTGCCATATATATATCCTCCATTATCAATAATTATCTGCCATTTAGGTTTATCGCTTATCAGTTTGAAGAATAGAGCGTTTCACCATTATCAATATCACAGGTAAAGTATTCGTCCTCATATTCTACATCTACGATAATAACTTTTCTTATCTCCGGATCGCCTTTGCCGCTCTTGAACTTGACGTAAACGAGTTTGTCATCATCGCCCTTCAGTTTGAAGAACAATTCCCTTTTCTCAACACCTTTTTCCATGGAATGATCGACTTTACCCATCGCATACGGTTCCAATGACAAAAGCTCATCCGCGTCATCTTCGAAATCAATATCTTCCAGTTCCGATCTTTTTATGCAATCTTTTGTATCTGTCACTTTAAAAACGTCACCCCTGCCAACCTTCGGATAGTAGAGGATCGTATATTCTTCGCTGTCACCGTAAGAAGACATTAGTCCGCAGTAGTGTTCGAATTCCATATCCTGAGTCGTTCCGTCACCGAACTCATAATGCGATGTATAATTGCCATTCTTACCATTGCCCTCTTCCCTTATGTAATCGTAGTATCTGTCGATAGTCATTATGACGATCGCATTGATGCCTACATAATCATCACCGTCTGATACATCGTCCCTTACGGCATACATTGCCAGCTGCATATAATACGTCTGCTCATCTGTGTAAACGTACACATAGTTACTGTAATAGACTACAGGTTCTGTCTTCGAGAACTGACCGTAAGTACGTGCCGCAAGATCAGTATAGATCGGCGTAGTATCGATGATATCTCCTTCAAATCCGTCCACCATTTCTTCTGTCAGCTCATCAATATCATCCGTTTTTTTGAGTTCCTCGCAGAACAGATCCTGAAGCGCATCCTCATCACCGTCATCGATGGCATTAAGAGCGCCCGCGACAGTCTTCATGAATATTCCCTTATCCTTTGGATCGATATCACTTACATCTTCATAAGCTTCGTCCTTGATCTCACTATATGGTCTGTAATTATCCCACGGATTGTTAAACACTGAACAAGATACCAACCCCAGCACCATGCTCGACAAAACTATCGAGCCAATTATTTCTCTATGTGTTTTCATATTCTTATCCCTCAATAATACTGGCAGACTGCCGTTAACTTGCCGCAGTGAGGGCATCTGAATACAAACGCCGCTGCTTCAAAGCTGATGTCATTCCACAGATTCTCGAAGCTTTCAACACGTGGCTTCTGGTCATCCGCGAGGATCACCTGCAAGAATCCGAAACCGTTTCCGTCTTCGGAATTATTGTCAAAATCAGTGTTGGACCACTCGCCGATAAACACACCAAAATCACCGCAGCACACAGGCCACTCGTTACTCTGGATCCACGGAACAGGCGGACAGTCAGAAAGGTCCTTGATCTTCTGAGGATCGTTATTCACTTTCTCAGCGACAAAGGGCGGGACCCTGCTCGGAGCCTTCCCCGCATCGTAGCAGTTAAGGCAAACGGATTCATAATCCTCATCACCTTCAATGAAAACACCGTCAAGACAGTCTTCGGTCGTACCGCAAAACTGGCATGGCGTATCAGTCATGTAGGCGTTTTCCTTGGCGTTTTCAAAATACTTGTAGTTATCCATGTATATCCCCTTCTCGAAAATATGTATCATCTTATCCAAGAAGATTGTAACACGTTTTCGAGAAAGAGAAGCAGTGTTTTGAAGCAATTACTTCTTTGTGGAATGATTCTCCTTCCATTTCATCAGTGATTGAAATTTTATACTGTGAGGATTTTTCGGCTCGATCTCATAGCAGCCAACGAATATATCTCTGTATTGCACATCCTTATTGATATCGATCCAACCGAGATCAACAGTCTTAAGTATGCTGCAACATTTAAACATATCCATAACATTATTAGCTTTCGGAGCACTAAATCCTGTCATATCCACAAAAGTCAAATTGTTACAGCCAAAATACATACCCTGCATATCCGTAAGTTCCGGAGCATCAACTCCGAACAAGTCTACAGTCTTAAGACTATTACAATCATAAAACACGTATCTTGTAGATTGCACTCTCGAAAAATCCGCCTTGGAAAGATCGATCAACTCCAAGTTCGGCATCCCGTATTTCGTCTGGTCAAAAAGACCGTTGCAGTATTCAGGCATAATGCAATCTTCAGATGCAACGATGCTCTTTACTTCCTCTCCATACTTGACCCTGTAAAAGAATTCCCCTGATAATTCTCCTCTGATCTCAAGAACACCGGTATCTCTGTCGAATGAATAATGAGCAAAACTATTCCACCACATCAGAAAGAAAGATAAAGAAAAAACTATAACTATCACTGCCGCTATTATCTTTTTCATGAAGTCAGCCCTCCTATATTCCCCAAAAACTAGTCTTCTGACTATATACTACCGACATAAGGAATCCGGATATACAGTTCGGGAATAACTTACAAAAAACCTGCCAACAAAAATCAATAGTTTGTTGGCAGGTTTTACTTTTTAGTTTATTACTTCAATGTTCTCGTCGAACATCCTTTTCGGAAGGATCTCCCTATAGATATCTTTGTACCCTTCAGAAACTTCCGAAGTTGTATGCTTTTGCTTCAGCGGATATTCCAGAAGAAGAAACCTGACACCGAAAGCAGCTACACGAACTTCAGTATTGATGCACCCGGCATTCAGATAGAAGTCCATTCGTTTCTGACAAATAAGTTTCTCTTTTTCATCAGCTGCTTCGGAAGGATCATCGATCTCTATCATCGTGAATGATGAGTCTGCTTTCCTGATTGCTTCGCTAAGGAAAGCCGATCCGATCCCCTTACCGCGAAGTTCAGGAATGACCGCATAATAATCGAGAAGACATTTATCGCCTGTCATCACGAAGAAGGCATAGGCAACAAGTTTACCATCTTCTCCAAAAGCACCGATACAAAGGTATTTACCCTCGTTGATCGATACCTCTATCCTATCCAGAGGCTTAAGCTCATCAGGAGGAAAATCATAACGGAGATGTTCCTTATATGTCTGCCTTATTTCTTCGATCGTTAGTGTTCTGATATCCATTTTGCAATACTTAAATGATTGTTCTTTTTCAAAGATTATATCATTTGTCATATACCTCTGTTGATAGCATATGTGTTGCAGATCTCCGAGAACTCCTTTGACTTGGCGAATTCAATCAGGACCTGTTCCCTGCTCATTCCGTCACCCATAGTCTTGAGCCAGTAGTTAAGTCCGTCCGTATCCGCTTCACGGCCCATAAATGTCGTATAAAGTCTTCTCAAGTATTCTTCATCTGAAGTATTGAATCCCTTGAACTCAGCTGATTCGAAAAACTGCTTAGCTGCTTCATATCCACTTACTTCAAGGTTAGTCAATCCAAGACTCCAAAACTTAAGACCCTCCTCTTCAGCCGTCCTTCCAAGACAGCACGTGTAAAGTCTTGTCGCAAAATCTGTAGCATTCTGTGAAGCTATGGTTGCTTTTGCTCTCGTGGCTCCTGACTTAACACCATAGGATGCACATACATTACACCACTCTTCAGAGTTGATGAAGCAATCAACAACAGAATCGCGTCCCTGTGTTTTAAGGCAATTCATCCAGAAGTTGAAACCATCCGGATCTGCTGCTGCATCTCTGTCAAAGAATGTTTTGTAGAGAACTGTAAGGAACTCTTCATTGCTCAAACTTCTATCCTTGAACTCTTTACTTAAAAGGAATTCATTGGCACACTGTGCACCGTTCAGGTCTCCATTTCCGACATGTGTGCACCAGAATTCCTTTCCTTCAGGTTCAGAAGCACGACCGAGAGCAACAACATAGAGTCGCTCGACAAAATCTTCAAATCCGCCGCCTGCCTGTTCTGCCGTATTGGAAGATGTTGAAGAAGAACTTGGTTCTGACGGTTTACTTGGAGTTGAAGGTGTATTCGGAGTTGAAGGAGTAGTATCATTTTTACTCTTGGCAAGCTCCTCAAAAGACGGTGTAAGTTTAACAGTCAGAGGAGCCGAGAAAAACTCATCACAGTTGGGTTCAGCACTATAGATGCCATATTTATCCGAAAACACTCCGTTTTGCTTAATTCTTTCTAATAGAGAAGTATTGCTCGTAATATCCAATTCATTGATTTCATTTCCGCCAATATGTAATTCAATAAGATTCGGATTATTGCTCAAATTCAAATCAGAAAGTTCATTATTTGCGCACTCAAGCATCGTCAGATTAACATTATCACTCAGGTCAAGATCTGTAATCTTATTATCCCAACATATAATCATTTGTAGTTTTGTATCGCCACTCGTATCGATAGTCGTAAGATCATTATAATAACAGCAGATTACCTCAAGATTTTTCATATTCTTCACATTCAGATCTGTCAACTCGTTATGATCACAAATAACAAACCTAAGATTATAATTCTCGCTCAGATCCAAGCTTTTCAACTCGTTGTCACTACAAGTAAGAACCTCCAGATCTCGGAAAATCCATATTCCTTCTAATGACTTAATATCCTTGTCTTCCACGTTAATTTCCGTAACTTTGCTGTATTCATCATAGTTAAGTTTTCCATCACCATCACGATCAAACTGATAAACATAATAGTTAAAGACAGGATCCGGGATATTCTCGTCAATGTCGTATTTTGGCAGATATGATGCCGGGACATTTATAAGCGTAGTCATCTTATCGATCACCATGTTATAGATATTGCCGTTAAACCCTCCAGTGAAAAAGACATCATCATCTTCGATCAGGCCGTCCTTCTTCAGCTGATTAAGTATCGTCGGACAGCCTCCGATATCAAGATGCCTAATTTCATTGTTGTAACAAATGATCTGCTCCAGATTATAGTTCATGCTCAAGTCAATTATCGTGAGACAATTATCTTCACATTCCAAAGTCTTAAGATTGGTATTGTATTTAAAATTCAGAGACTTTATCTGATTTTTTGAACAATAGAGCCTTTTCAGCTTGGTGTTCCTGCTGACATCAAGTTCAGTCAGACTGTTATTTGAACAATCCAGCTCGATCAGGTTATGAAATATACCTATGCCTTCAAGCGAAGAAATCTCCTTACCGCTGACATTAATACTCGTGACATTGTTGTACTCTGAATATATGAGTCTTCCGTCACCGTTAATATCCACAACAGTTCTGAGCCAGTCTTTAAGATTCATGTCCTGAAACCAGGAATCGATCCAATAAACCGGTTCCGGATCCCCTGCGGCCAATACAGCATTACCTAACAGACTGCTGCCAAGCAAAGATGACGCCATCGCCAGAGCGGTGACAATTTTAAAGATTGTTTTTTTCATATCTCTTATCCCATTTTAGGATTCACATAACATATGGTTCACTTTGCTTTTTCGAAAAAACGGGGAACAGCAAAAAGCATCGCCAATAGACGACAAAAAAGTTCATATGTACAGCGAATCTCATAAGTCCTGTTCTTCAGGACTATAAAATATCTCCTTATTCCAATTTTGTATCTCTATTCCCTACGAGGATTGTAACATTTGCAACCTGATAAGATATAGGCAAATCTACGGCAACCGAAATCGCGTTCAACATATAACCGATATTCCCATCTATCTTTTCCCACTAGCCTTATCCTATTTTCAAGCATAAAAAAGCCCTCCTTACCGCTATTCGGTAAAGAGGGCTGAAATACTTTAGATTCCTCTGTTTATAGCATATGTATTGCAGATCTCCGAGAACTCTTTTGACTTGGCAAATTCGATGAGAACCTGTTCCCTGCTCATTCCGCCCTTCATGACATTAAGCCAGTAGTTAAGTCCGTCCGTATCTGCTTCACGGCCCATGAATGTCGTATAAAGCCTTCTAAGGTATTCTTCATCAGATGTTTTAAAGCCATTAAACTCAGCTGACTCAAAGAACTGCTTAGCTGCTTCATATCCGCTTACTTCAAGGTTGGTCAATCCGAGACTCCAGAACTTAAGACCGTCTGATTCCGCATCACGTCCAAGGCAGCAGGTATAAAGCCTTGTTGCAAAATCAGTTGCGTTCTTAGATGCAATAGTTGCCTTTGCTCTTGTAGCACCTGACTTAACGCCATAGGAAGCACAGATGTTGCACCACTCGGTCGAGTTGATAAAACCGTCAACTACTTTGTCACGACCTTCTGTCTTAAGGCTGTTCATCCAGAAGTTGAAGCCATCCGGATCTGCAGCTGCATCTCTGTCAAAGAACGTCTTGTAGAGAACTGTAAGGAACTCTTCGTTACTTAGTTTTCTGTCATTGAATTCCTTACTTAAAAGGAACTCATTGGCGCACTGTGCACCGTTTAAGTCGCCGTTTCCTACATGCTCACACCAGAAGGCCTTTCCTTCCGGCTCTGACGGACGGTTAAGTGCTACAACATAGAGACGCTCAACGAAGTCAGCAAATGATAAACCTGTTGAAGTACTCGGCTCCGACGGATTAGTTGGATTAGTCGGCGTGGTCGGTGAAGATGCCTTCTTTTCCAGGATATCAAATGATCCTATCGTGTTATTTCCGCTCGGCGTAGCTGAGATTATGTATTCAACATCCTTTTTGAGCGAAATAGGAGTACGAGGTGTGATATCCTGCGTAGTCCCGTCAAAAGCCTCAATCTGGAGTTTGAGGTCAGATGAATCGAAATAGTAATCCTTAGATTCGGTAGGAGCAAAGTAATATTTCATTTCAGTTATTTCTTCGAAAGAATCTTTCACAGTAGAGTATCCGTTAATATCGACGGAAGGAAATATCTTTCGAATCGAAGATTTAACTTCATAGTTATCACATCTCGTCCAAGAACCTCCATAATTAGGCAGCCAAACAAAAATCGTTCCTTCAGGAGTTGTCAACGCATCGCAATAGTAATTATTTCTCTTATCATCAGTAACGTATTCATACCAGTACATATCATCGTTTCTAATCTCAGAATATCCACTTATGTCGGTCATCTCGACTTCCTTGTGAAAGGTCATCTCAAAATATTTCGCATATGATAACTGACCGGATATATGTATACTCTGATCCTTTTCCAGATAGACCATATATTTGTTGCGTTCTTTTTCTATATCTCCGTCATATAATTTCACACCCATAGGCATTCTCAAGCCCATAGTAATTGCAGTTATATCTTCTGTTGTATATGAAGAATCAGTATAAAATTTGTAGCCAAAATAATACGTACCTGCTTCAGGCGCGGTAAAAGTATAGTCCAAATAATCCACATTACCCGAAGTAAGACGGGTTCTGTATTGATAGGTACCATACAGATCAGCTTGCGCAGCCTTGATCAAAGTAACGTTGATCGTAATGCTATGGTCGTAATCGTTAAAAAGGGTAGTGGATTTCCTTCCCAGTTTGATAGTTTCAATAAAAGTCATCCTCGAATCTTTTATTTGTGAACTATATTCAAATAACTCCGTATCCATTCTCCACGAAAAATCACAATTGACCCCAAAATAATACAAACCGGTCTCAGGAACATTGAAAACCACATTCGCGCTAGAGTTCGGTTGGACCGTTACCTTTTTACTACTCGAGAAAAGTTCTTTCGTACTCGTTACGTACTTTTCTATATCAGGATGAGTCAGATCCAAAACATCGTAGGTTCTGTTAGTGAGATCCAGTGTATCACCGGGAACCTTGACCAGTTCGGGATCGGATGCGGCAAATACAGCATTACTGAATAAAGCGCTTCCAGCGAGAACAAAACTTAAAAGTGTAGCCAAAACTGTCTTGATAAGATGTTTTTTCATAATGTATACCCTTGATTCAAATACTTATCTTCCCTCTTTGATTATACACGGGATTAAAGAATAATTAACCTAACATATGGCTTTCATAATCCTGCAGACTATGAAAGATATTATCAACGATAGCTTTATCTTCAACGATCCTATACATCATGAAATATCGGTGTCTTAGAAAATTCATTCTACGATATCCTAATTTCTTAAGTCTGGGATCATCACAAAGTTTCAAATTGTTTGCTACAGTAGCTAGACAATGTACTGTATCAGCAAAATCCTCAATCACGTTCTTAGCAGCTTGAATACTGCCTTTCTCATTTACAAGGTAATCAATAAAGCTATCAAGGTCTTCCTCAGCATTAGAAGTTATGACTACCTTATATTCCATATTTGGACCTCAAATCCGAGACCACTTCATCTGCATCCTTATACTCGCCTTTTTCGGCTTGTTTTCTTGAGTCTTCCAGTTTTCTCAGGATCTCTTCAGCAGTCAAAAGAGCATACGGGTTAGGTGTTACTTTTTTGATCTCAAACGGAAATCCGTTATTGGCTACAGCCTGTGTTAAGAATATCCTTATTGCTGTAGTCGTATCTGTTCCCAATTCCTTAAAAAGCTCATCTGATCTCTGCTTTAATTCATCATCTACTCTTACTTGTATTGTACAGGACATAGTCTATCCTCCTTATCTGTTTGCAATCTATTTTACTACCAATTCATTACTATCTCAATACAATCGTATTGTTTCATATCAAAAACAAGGCAAGAACAATTCTTGCTTTTTATAGTGCTGAAACCTTTGGTAAAGATTATCGATATTAGTAGTGAAAGCACTTTTCAAAGGGAGAAAGCGAAAATGAAAAAGACAGGTATCATAATCTTAGTAACGGCTGTTGCTGCTTTGTGCATTACAGGAGCTGCTTATGTTAATCAGAATAAATTCCCATGGAAGACTAAGGCTGCTCAGGAAAAGGCAGCTGAATATGTAAGTTTGAAATATGGTTCAAAAGCAACCGCAAAAAGTTCGAACGGTGATTCGATATTCTCGGAAGGCTCGCCGTATCATGTTGTTTTCGAAGACGAAAAAGGAGTTGAATTTACTGTTGATGTAAGTTCGGATTATGAAAGATGCTGGGATAATTATCCGGAAAAAGTTTTCGAGAAGACTTATGAAGACAAGTATGGCGATAAGCTTAGTGCAATATGGACGGGTGCGGAGGGTGTAAGCCTGGTGTCTTATGACAGCACAAAATACCCGGATGAGGCGTTCGCTGACGGTTCCGTGGATCTTGATGCATTTGAGGAAGAGGCGAACTATTATGTTTACGTTTTTGTGCCGCAGAAAGATGACATGACAACGTATGCGGACGAGGTCAACGCAACCATCGAGCTCCTTAAGTCAGAGGATCTCAATGCGGAGAGCGTGCACCTGATCGCTAAAGATAATAACAAATCAAAAGGCTATGTATTTAAGCCGGATGACGGTGCCGAAACTGTTACTGACCTACTTGCGCATAGTTAATGTCTTTTACCAGTTCATCACCTGATCTCTTGTAGAGCTTGCCGTCCTTGGAATAGAAAACAGGATTATTGTCTGAGCACTCGAATCGGATGAGCACACTGTAAACTTTGAACACATCATCTTCTTCGAAAACAACGAAGTCAGGAGCAATATGTGAAACATAATTTATGTTCTTGCCGATCTTCAAAGTGATGACAACAACTTCCCTGTCGAACGGTTTCTCGATCTTAGTAGTACCGCTCTTTGTATGAATACCCGTTTCACCACTACCGTTCCAGTATTCGTAGGGACTGTCGGTCTCGATCTGAAAACTCGTGACCTTGCCGCCAAGCCATACGACATCTTTACCATCATAAGTATCAGGTATCTCGAAAACAGTGTTATCAGTGTTACCGTCCCAGACTACTGAATAAACTACAGCCTGCGCTGAATCGTCTTTCTTGGGGCAAAACTTGATATTACCTTCAAGAACGGCGTCAGATTCCAGATAATCCGGACAACCGACCACACTGAGCATTAACGCAATAATGAGCGCACAAATAACGGGAAACTTTATCCTACCAAAAGACTTTACTCGATCCATAACAATACCCTCCAAGATCAAGCGAGGAGAATGAAGTAACGTCTATATTATAACACGGCGTATCAGATCAGGCGCAGGAGAGTTAATTAAGCACGAAATGCATGAATAAACGGGACAAGGAACAAAATGCCGTTTATAACCGTAAGTATAACGTACGGAACAGTCGCTGATCTTTTTCGAGAGGACAGATAGGCTGCGATACCGTAGAAAATTACGTTGACTCCCAAAAACACCAATAGTTCCTTGAAAAAGAAATTATTGGTGGTGTACTTATGCTTGCCGAGTATGCAGGCACCGGGATAACCATTGGAGGAGTCCGAATAGTAATATCTCGTATAATCATGAAAACCGTGAAAGACCAAAACACAATCGTGATGATATTCATCAAGTTGGAAATTGTTATTCTTTTTCCTGGCATTTTCGACTTTAACTTCGTCGTATGACAAAGAAGAAAGCGGAACATTATCTGCGAAGGATAATACACCTGAATAAAGAGAAGGATCACCTATTAAGCCATTAGTTGAATCAGCATAGTTATATATTATGATACATTTGTCTCCCCTGATGTCTGCTATATAAATATTTTGCGGTGGTGTTTCTCCGTACCTCGCTCTCATTGCCGAAGTATATGAATCATCAGCGAATGAGGCCGGGATCATATATTTCGTTCTAAGCATAGTACGGACTTCATAGCTTCTCGAAACCATGCTTCCTACAAACACTAATGAAGCCAAAATCAGAATATATGTCAACGTAGTAATAACAATGCATGCCTTTTTCATAAGTCTTCCCCTTCTGCTCGTATATCATTATAGACGACAAGAAAGGGGAAGTGTTACAGCTTATCTTGTAATTTTATGTTGCTGAGTACGAACTCATATCCCTTTTTCGCTGAGATAAATTCACCGGAAGACAGCGACTTTTCCGCTCTATCCAACACATCGTCTTCTTCGAAAAAACTATAATCAAACGTCACTCCGCAGAACGGACATTCATACATCTGACGTTTCAGATCAATATTCAGATTACCGCCGCAAGTCGGACAAAGATGCGGCTTCATTACATTCTCACTCATTTTCTCCCTCTCAAAAACTGCTTATTGGCATTCATTGATATTATCACAAAAGATGAGCCGAGGTTTCATTTTCGAGAAAGATAAGGATGAAAACATCACTGCATTATCAACTTAGTATCTCCATCACAAAATAGGACAATTCTCCAGTCTTGATCACAATCAGAGGGTTGTGAACACATACGTGTGTATTTATCGTCATCCTGATATTCATAAAAACCGTATATATCTATTACTTCGAGAATCAACAGATTATTACTGATATCTAATTTTGCAATGCTATTATCTTCGCAGATCAAACTTTCCAGCTTGATATTCGTTCTGACATCAAGACTTGTCAGTTTGTTACTACTGCACGACAAAGATTTTAGTTGTAGATTCTTACTGACATTAAGACTTGTCAGTTCATTATCGTTACAAATCAAGGATTCTAGTTGTAGATTCTTACTGACATCAAGACTTGTCAGTTTGTTATAATAACATTCCAAAACAGATAGTTTCCGATTATTCGTGACATCAAGATTTGAGAGCCAATTTGAACAACAGTGCAGTTCCTTAAGTTTTACATTTTTACTGATATCAATACTATACAAAAGATTACTGCTACAATCCAAATATGTAATTTCCGGATTATTGCTCAGATCAAGTTCATCCAAACAACTGGAATAACATTCGAGATGTGTCAGATTGATATTATTAGTCAAATCAAGCCACCTCAGTTGTTGACCGCTACAATTAAGATATGCAAGTTGTGTGTTGTTACTCAGATCAAGATCTGTTATATGGGCAGATTCCCACTTGCTTCGGCAAGCCAGATATTCAAGTTTTGTATTCTTGCTGACATCGATACTTTCTAATTGATTGATGCTACAATCAAGATATTTCAGATCTTTGTTCTTGCTCAAATCCAAGCTGGTAAGAGCATTATAACTGCAATCAAGAACAGTAAGGTTAGGATTATTAGTAACATCCAAATCTGTAATGTTTGTATTGTCACATTTAAAAACTGTTAACTTCTTATGTTTGCTGACATCCAGCATTTCAAAATTGCATCCGCTGCAAGCAAAATACTCCAGTTCAGGATTACAACTGATATCAAGTTTCCTCAGAAGAAAGTTACATCTGCAATTCAGATATACCAGTTCCTTATTCTCATTCAGGTCAAGATTTTTAAGGTGATTATCCGAACAGTCAAGTACTAAGAGATTACAGAATATCTCTATCCCTTCCAGCGAATCTATATCCCAGTTTCTAACTGCTATCGTTGTAACAGATTCATATTCTTCCGACGAGAGTCTGCCGTCATTGTTTTTATCGACCAATGCCTCGACCCACCTCCTGAAGTTTTCATCCGGAAAGGAATCTTTAATATCATATTCGTTCTTTGAATATGCAGCGACGCTGCCACCTATAAATGTGCTGACTATAATCGCACTGCTCACTATAGTAACTAACAGTTTTCTCACGATCACATATACCTTTCTTTGATCCACACAAAACCACAGACATGAACATGCCTTCTGTTCACTCCTTATTTAATTCCTTTAGTGAAAATCATCGAAAACACACGCCTGAACCGTGTGCTCAAACATTAGTTCAAAACACAAAGAAACAGTCATTCATAACGAAAAGCTTTTCTGTACCCAAACTGATTATAGCATTGATGCCAAACACAAGATCGGCAAAATTCAGGCATGGATCTTTTGCACTTGCAGAAAGATAGCATTATGCTAAAATAGTGTAAAATTACACTTTTACTAAAAAGGATAACTGCATATGAAGATGTCGTCATTTTTGTACTTCGCGAGGTTCGGACTAAAGACTCTGTTCACCAAATCCGAGAAGCCGATCCTGGGAACTGTCATCGTGACTGACAAGTGCAACCTCCACTGCAAGCATTGTTCAGTTAATAACATCACCGCTGTGATCAGGCCGTACGAGAAGGTTAAAGAAGAGATGAAAACTCTCTACGACATGGGCATCAGGATCCTGTTCTTCTGCGGCGGCGAGACGTTCCTGTGGAACGACAGCGGCAAGAATCTCCGCGACCTCGTAATCGAGGCTAAACAAATGGGGTTTCTAATCGTAAATGTCGTTACCAACGGCACGTTCAAGATCGATCTGCCTGAAGCTGACCTGATACTCATGAGCCTTGACGGCGACCGTGAGCGCCACAATATCATCAGGGGCGATACCTACGACACGATAATGGAAAACATAAGCCATGCGACAGCGGACAACATCTGCTTTTACATGGCGATCAATAAGTTCAACAAAGAGGCTGTGGCAGACGTATGCCAGCTCGCGAAAAACACGAGGAACGTGCGCGCCGTGTCGTTCAATTTTCACACGCCTTATCCTGATACAAGAGAACTGAAACTGAGCGTTGATGAGAAGCGCGAGATCTGCGAGGTCATCAAAGATCAGATGAAGAAAGGCGCGCCGATCTTTAACCTTAAGTCCGCCTTCCCTTACCTCATCGAAAACAAGTTCCCGACACCTTGCAAGCAGTGCGTCGTCATCGAAAACGGCAAGATCAGCACCTGCGGAAGATGCATCGATATACCGGGGCTCTGTGATGAGTGCGGATACTTTTTCGTGGCGGAATACACGCTTCTGTTCTCGGGAAATCTGAAGGTTATTTTCGAGATGCTAAAGACGTATCTGAAGTATGTGTGAGTGTTTTCGAGAAGAAAGATGACAAAAGACGAGAATTGATATATAATCACGTCGTTCTTAACAACGGGGAGCTGGAAGACCGGCTGAGAGGGCAGATTGCCGACCCGCTGAACCTGGACGGATAATGCCGACGAAGGGAGTGTTAAAAATGTCTGATTATCAAGTTCCAAAACAATTAGTAAGAAGAGACAGGATCATGGCTGTCGTAACAGGCGGTATCTGTATCGCGTTGAGCGAAGTTTTGTCTATGATCAAGCTCTTTGAGATGCCTATGGGAGGTTCCGTAACGCCTGCAGCTACGTTGCCGCTCATTATCTTCTGTCTGTGCTTCGGCCCGCTTTGGGGATTCGGAGCATGTCTCGTGTTCAGTGTCCTTCAATTTATCACAGGATACATTATGACGCCTTTTCAGGTTATTCTCGACTACGTCCTCGCATACGGACTTGTCGGCGTGGTATCGTTCGCATGCCCACGCGGTGAGCAGCGCTACCTGAAGAACACACTTAAAAGGCTCGCCTACATCAAGTTCGTTCCTGCGATCTTACTTACGATCCTCGGTTTCTTCTGCCGATTCGGATGTTCAGTCCTCTCGGGAGTTATCTTCTACGCAGAGTATGCAGGCGACATGAATCCGTGGGTATACTCGATCACCTACAACGGAACATTCATGCTTCCTGAGGCAGGCATCACGCTGGTCCTTATGCTTATCGTTCTCGGAATACTGCGAGGCACGAACAAGAAGAAAACCTGATAACAGGTTCATTCAAAAGACACGAACAGCACTCTCACGGGTGCTGTTTTTTTGTGTTGGTCTAGTCACGCAGCCAGGATTCGTCGAAATTATTGTGGTCTTTTAAGATCTCCATATCAACTTCGTTTTGACTGTGCATTTTGTAGGTAAAAACTTCAAGTTCAGGAAGTTCAAGAACGAAACTCACGTCGCTGATCTTCGAATAAGAAACATCCAGTTCCTTAAGATCAGTCAGCTCACTTATGATCCTGTCATCAATGCTACTTATCTTGGTCGCACTGATAGACAGATATTTAAGACTGCTCCAATTGGCGGTGTCATACGGCAGTTCCGTGATATCGTAAGATGAGATCGTCAGTTCCTCCAGGTTATCAAGGCCCCTGAGATCAGGAAGTTCATCCCTGAACACGTTCTGAAGATCCAGGACTCTTAAGTTCTTGAGTTCGTTCAACTCACCAAGATCATTGAGTTTATAGCTGTCCGTTGCATAGGTCCCCAAGATAATACGAAGTTCCTCAAGCCCCTTTATCTCAGTAAGTTTGTCGATCGAACCGATCCTGGAGTCCTTGATTATGACCGTCTTAAGATCATCAAGCTTTGTCAGTTCCTCGAGAAAGTTCTGCGCATCTTCCTCAAATCCGATCCCTACCAAAGTTATCTTCTCGAGATTTTTAAGCTTACCGAGCTTGTCGTAACGCGAACTGCTCAGACATCTGTCTTCTCCCGGATCACAGACAAGCTCTGTTATCTCATCAAGGTCTTTACTTTCACTATCTATGAAATCATTTATCGCGCTGTCTCCTAAGAGCTCTCTGTCTATCGCATGACATCCGATACTTAATGTGATAATAACAGCAAACATAAAGCATCCTGCTGCTCTCGTGAACATTTTAAACATATCCTTATTCCCTTTATTCCATTTTTGTCTATCCGTTTATGATTATATCAGCGATCGGATCTAGTTCTTTGGCAAAAAAGAAAGAAATACAGTTCAGAATCCCTAGCCATAGGGAGTATTTACTGGATTCTATTTAATAATCTAGTTCTTAGTCCCTAATCATAGAGAGATAATACTGGATTCTACTTAATAATCTAGTTCTTAGTCCCTAGCCACAGGGAGTATTTACTGGATTCTGCTCGAAAATCCAGTTCGCGGTCCCTAGCCATAGGGAGAACTAACTGGATTTTCACCATAAATCCAGCTAAGAATCCCTAGTCACAGGGATTGCAAACTGGATTTATCGCAAAAAGAAACATCCGCCGAAGCGGATGTCTCGTGATCATTTATTTCTTCTGAGCGACGATCATGTATCTGTGGGTCGTGCCTTCGATAACACCGTCCTTCTCGATCTTCTCCTGAAGCTTCAAGAGCTTGTCGAGACACTTGTCGACGGAGAAATCTATGAACTCCCATTCAATGATCCTCGCGAACCAGACAAATGCGCCTACATCGTAGAACTTGATCGGCGTGAATACTTCGCCTGATTCCAATATCTCGAATCCCGCATCCTCGAGCGCCTTCACACGACTTGCGAGGTACAGTTCCTGACCTTCGAACGTCTTCGGTGCATCAGGAAGAACCATCTCAACCAGATCGCGGTCGTTGGTCTCGCCGACCTGCTGCGTTACAAAGTATCCGCCGGGCTTCAGAACTCTTCTCATCTCCACCGGATCAAAATCACCGTGCCTGTTGGTCAGTATGTCGATGGACTCGTCATCAAACGGAAGGTTTGATGCATCATTGCATTCTCTGAAGTCGATCCCCAACGGGGTCAAGACTTTCCTGCAAAGTTCCACGTTCGGCGGATAGCCTTCAGTCGCGGAAGTCTTGTCGTACGGGTGTCCGAATGACAGGAGGACTTCGCCTCCGCCCGTGTCGTAGTCCATGAGACGCATGTCAGGTCTTAAGTACTTACGGACCAGTTTCTCGTAGTCCCACGGGATTTCCTGATCAGATTCAAATCTGCCGTCCAAATGAGAGAAGTCCCAGCCTTTGATGTGGGCGATCTTCTCTTCTTTTTTCCAAAAATTTATTAATTCTTCTTGTTTCATTTTCTGCTTTCCTTTCTTTTATCGAAAATAATCTTTGAAAGGTGCAGTTCCTGACAACATATGTTAATTAATTATCCTCGGTACAACCTGCTGTCAGTTTTAGAACTGCACCGAGCAATTAATTCGTGACATCTTATTTCACTCCGTTTCAAGTTGATGGAAATATTATAACCTCATACCGGCACAAAGACCAGTTTGTCTTCCACGAAGTCGAGCCTTCCTTCGATACCGTCAGCCGGGATGATATCGACATCATTATATTCAATACCAGCTTTTTTTGTTATGACCAGCTCGCCGCCTTCGGTTCCCTTGATGGAATAATCGATGCCTTCATTTCGTCCGCTCAATTCATACCCGATCTCATTCACCGGATCAAATACAACGACAGAGCAGGAAACGATACCGCTGCCCTTCTCGACCGTGGCGCATATATCCATCTCACCGTCGCCTGTCACATCGAACAGCATGGTGCCCATATAATGTGCGAACATTCCCATGTCCTCCACATAATCGGATAGTCCTTTACTGCCGACGCTGTCGTCATAGCGGTTATAGAAATATACCAGATCGTCATTGGAATTATAAACATACAACCGGACGATCTGCTTCTTGCTCGAGAATACGATCTGCGCCTCCGAATCATCATCGAAAGCCCAACAGTAATATATGATTCCGGAGCCCTTCGTGTACGAATGCTCACCGACTTCTTCAATAAGTTCTTCGTATGAACATTCCATATCCAGTTCCTCGAAAACAGCCTGCGCAATGCACACGTCGTCTTTTTCACGCTTGTCGCGTTTTTGTTTTTTGTCTCCGCTCTTGCACGCCGTAAAAAACGTTAATACGATCAGCAAAACAGCGATGCATTTTATATATCTCATTATCTAACCCTCAAATTATTCCTGCCGTCCAAGAGTCATCGTTTTCGATAAAAAGAAGGACCTTCGATCCGACTTCAGGATAACGCTTGGAGAAGATGTTGATGCCGCTGAGCGTGATGTCACCCTGGGACACTGTTGCCGTTGCCGCCACGCTGCTCTCGCTACTCGTGGACAGGACGATCTCCTCAACGGTTACTTCTGCTATTTTGTATCGTGAAAACAGGTGGATACGTCTTACAATGAAGATCACGAACGGTATCGCGATGGCTGCGCCAAGGATGCCGTTTACTGGGTGATTCCTGAACATATCGATCAGTGCCCTTATGCGGACCAAAGCCGCCACGAGCATGATTCCGAGGACGCCCAAAAGAATATAGGATTCCACCTTATTCTTGACGATCGCGCGGCGAATGCGCTTCATGTCCTCCTCGTCAGGCTCACGCCATTCAATCTTGTCGTACATATTCCTCATCTCTGTCGTTCCTTTCCCGCCTTCACTATAAATATCAACTTTTATGATCGAAGGTTTCAAAAAAAGAAGGAGTCTTGCGACTCCTTACGTTATTTCTTGATACCGAAAACATCCCTTAAGATTGCTTCCCAGTAGGGCTCGCGGTTCTCCTTTTGAAGCTGGCTCCATCTTAGCGAAGCCATACCGAACTTAACTGTAACCAGCGCTGTCAAAAACAGAAAGATGAATCCGAATACTTTCATCATAGTCACCTCGCGCAGACTGTTCACCTAAACCCTACAACATAATTTTATCAGAGTTTATCCGATTCTGCGGGTTAAATTCGGTGCCTTCCTTCGATCCGTGACCAAGATCTTAACTATCATCACCGTTGCGAGGATCAGTATCTGAACCATTCCGATAAACAGTACATGTACCGTTAAGCACGTTCCCCCTAATACCGGAAGCTTGCCATCTGTTAAGATCGCGAGTTTGATAT
This sequence comes from uncultured Clostridia bacterium, assembly GCA_947303255.1. Taxonomy (GTDB): domain Bacteria; phylum Bacillota; class Clostridia; order Saccharofermentanales; family Saccharofermentanaceae; genus Saccharofermentans. Next base: position 24,298 of record CAMYXL010000032.1, read on the forward strand.
CCATTATCATCATCTTCCTTGTGAGAAGATCATCAGTCTCAATAACGATACATCCTCTTTTCTCCTCGCCCGGTATTACGAAACAAACAACAGTCAGATCATCACAGGATCTGTCCTTGAAATACGCCAGGTCCTTTCCCTTCAAAGCATGATCGAAATACCTGAATCTGTAATACTTCGATGCCTTGACCGACATAAATTTATTATCTTTTCTCTGAGTAACGAAATATGTTATCCCATAGAAATTTGAAACCGAAGCATTCTTTGGACTGAACACACCTGTTTCCTTAGGCACGTAGTCTGAGATCTTCATCCTCATTTCCTTCTCAACGCACTTTGCCATCAACTTCGTGTTCGTACCGGGATACATCTTCTTTCTTCCGCTGTACATACGCATGTTCGCGAGCTCTGCCATAAACGAATCACTGATATTTACATACCTCTCGTCCTCATAAGTAACAAGCGTAGGTATAGCCCCGTAAAACAACGTCCTCATTTCGCCTTCACCGTCATAGTAACTGACATAGCTGCTCCTCACATCATACTTCTCGAAAACATCCGTCAGCGCTTTTTCCAATCCTATAGTCCCTTCATCGCACTCTTTGTTACGCATCACGATCTTTATCCTTTGTGCTATTACATTTCCGTAATAACCCAGTTCGTAGTACTTCTCTTTTTCGAAGGGATACTTAACACGGAAAGTATAGTAAAAAGCATCAGATCCGCCTGAGTACTTTTGTGGCTCTTCAAAATCCTTCTTCGAACCGACGCATATCTTGTACTCATCCCTGGTGATCTCGATCGAGTGATTAATATAATATTTTCCGTTCTCCCTGCTCACCGAAAACACGTTCAAATGGTGTCCGGACAAACCGCGCGATTCAGTTACCTTTATGAATTCCGGCAGAATAATATCATCAAGATCAACCACGGCAAAACCCAGATTTACCGCGAACACCAAAACATAAACTATAACGATCAGCTTTCCCCAAAACTTTTTCATGACTCCCTGCCTCTCTTTCTTGCCCTCATTATAAAAAGTAAGAAATCCTGCCCCTACACTTTTGGAATAACTTGCAAGAAATCACGAATAACTTTCTCATTAATCCTTCTTCTCGAAAATTCCCGTCATCTGTACCGTTCTATAGGACTGTACATTTTACGGGAATTTCTTCAGTATTCCCGTTATGTGTACCGTTCCTTAGGACGACACATATGACGGGTTGTTTTGTCGATTCTTGTATTTCTTGTCGCTTTTTGTCGAAAACAATATCAAAGCATCAAAAAATGCACCATCACAATGGCTTGATAAGCCAACGTAATGGTGCATTTGAATTCAAATTATCAATTCTTATCTTGTCTGAGCAGTAAAGAGATTATAGTAGATTCCCTTGTTGTTCAGAAGCTCACTGTGGGTTCCGATCTCGGCGATGCTGTGACCGTCGATGACCATGATCCTGTCGGCATTCTTGAGTGTCGAGAGCCTATGTGCGATCGCGAATGTTGTCTTACCGTTCGTCAGACGATCGAGCGCTGTCTGGATCATGAACTCACTTTCGGTATCAAGACTTGCTGTCGCCTCATCAAGTATGAGGATCTTCGGATCGGTAAGTATCGCTCTTGCGATGGCGATCCTCTGACGTTCACCGCCTGAGAGCGTGTAACCCTTCTCACCTACATAAGTGTTATAGCCGTCAGGGAGTTTACTTACGAAGTCATGTGCGTTCGCGAGCTTAGCTGCTCTTATGATCTCATCGATCGTAGCATCCGGTCTTGAGAACCTGATGTTATCTATGATCGTTCCCGAGAACAGGAACGTCTCCTGAAGAACAACACCGAGCTGTGAATGATATGAATTCCTGCTTATGTTCTTCATATCAACACCATCGACTAAGATCCTTCCGTCGTCAGTCTCATAAAGCCTCATCAAAAGGTTGATGAGAGTTGACTTACCTGTACCCGAAGCACCAACGATACCGATCATCTCGCCCGGCTTGATGACTGCATTTATGTCAGACAGAACAGGCTGATATGATTTATATCCGAAGGTCGCATGATCGAATGTGATCTCACCCTTGATATCAAGATCCGTTAGGGCTTTAGGATCTTCTTCCTTAACATCCTGTCCGAGGATATCGTAGATTCTGTCAAGGCAGCTCGTAAGTCTCGAGAAATCTCGCGGGAGTCTGTCGAGCCATCCGACGTACTGGAACAGGAGAAGCGTGTATGCTACAAACTGATAAAGCTCACCTGCACTCATCTTCTGTCCGAAAACATCCCTGCCTCCGAAGTACACTACAATGACAAGGCCCATTCCCATGAGCGCACTTATTACCAGATCAGTAAATGCCCAGTAGCGGTCATTTCTCTTCTGGATAAGAGACAGTCCGTCAGACAGGTGCTTGAACCTTGAGGATTCAGCTTCTTCATTACCGTAGCTTTTAACTACACGCATGCCTGAGAGCACATCCTGGAGATCGCTTGCAACGTCATCATTCTTCTTGAACTGAAGATGATAGATCCTTCCTATGGTCTTCTGGAAACGCACCATCAACACGGCAACTATCGGAACGAGTATCAGTGTCATGAGTGCCAGCTTAACGTTAAGTATAAGCATGAAGATGACATCCCAGATAAAGATGAAAAGTATCGCGAACAGGTTACAGAATATATCAGCCATAAATCCGCTTATGTACTTTGTATCCTCTGTGATCCTGTTAAGAAGTTCACCGGGTCTTCTTTCATTGATGAAGCTTAACGGCAGCTTCTGATACTTCTCGAACAGCTGAAGTCTCAAATCACTTGATATCTTGGAACCGAGCCTGGCGGATGCGTTACTCTTAAGAACGTTCATGATGACGATGCCGATGCTGCATGCGAACATGATACCCAGGTATAACATTGCCGTCTTCATCTCGCCGTCCTTCTTAAGAACGTTGTTGATGAGACGCTTTTGAACCTCAGGACTTAGAAGTGTCATGATAGCGATAACTACCATCATCATGAATACTCCCAAGAAGTCCATCTTGTATGTTCTTACGAGCCTTACAAAGCCTCCGAAGAATCTGCCGTTTTCCGAACAATGAGGACATTCCTTTGTTCCCGGAATAACGTGTCCGCACTTAGGACAGATCTTCTCGTACTCATTACTTTCAACTTCTTCGAATCTTCCCGAGATGAGGATGTTGATACCTCTGGCAACATAAGCATAACGGCTTAAGTGCTTGGCGGAATAATTCGCGAGTATCATTTCCGTTCCGTTATGATCGACAACGAGGATGCCGTTTCCTACTCCTGCCTGAGCAGTTGCTTTCTTAAGTTCCTTTATCTCAAAACTTTTGATTCTATCTCCGCTTATGACATAAACTTTTAAAGTCGTTACTACGAGATATGAATCGCTGCACCAGTTGCCTTCATCGTTGATATCGATCGGCACTGCGTAGTATATTCTCTCGTTTTCAGTAAGCTTTATCTTGTCTCTTGCCTGTTGCGGAAGTTCATAACGTAATATCATGAATTACCTTCCCGATTTACAGGAACAAATCGAGCATCCTCCTTTCCTTCATAGAAAGTTTGTCTACATCTCTGATCTCGAATCTGTTCTCATCAACGTCATTGATGATGAGTCTCGTATCCGACAGTTTCGTAACGGCATTTGATCCCATGTTGATCGCGAACTTGCACTCGCCCTTGTCGGTCATTACGTGAAAATACGCGTAGCCGTACTCGTCCTTGATCTTGAATATCTTGCTGATGACCGGTGTGAAGTAGCATAGGTTCAGCTGATGTTCGATAAGCTTTTGTGTCTTCTCGCTCATCTGGCCTAAGTCCTCGATGATGCCGATCTCGCTATTGCCGTCGTGTTCCCTTACAGAGATGTATCTGTTCGCGTCGGAAAAAGGAAAGAGCCTTACAACCTTTATCCTGTCATAATGCTTTCCATCATATTCAAGGCTCAGGAATCCTCCCTCTGTCTTCTCGAAAACAGCCTCCGCCGTGATCATGTGTGTGGCAGTCATTTCCTCTGCCTTTTTCTCATACATGTTTATCGTATTATTTTCTGACATATGATCCTCCTTTTCTCCTTTTAGAAATCCATGTTAAGTGCCATGGACTTATTCTGAAGTTCCAAAAGATTGTGGTAGATACCATTTTCAATTGCGTTCAGTTCTTCTTCAGTTCCTTCTTCGACTATGCGGCCGCCGTCGATTACGATGAGCCTGTCGGCATCACGTAAGGTCGACAGTCTATGAGCGATCGACAAAGTCGTTCTTCCTTTTACCAAAGCCTTAAGCGAATGCTGTATCGCTTTTTCAGTCTGCGTATCAACGCTTGCAGTTGCCTCATCGAGAATGAGGATCTTAGGATCTGCGAGTATCGCTCTCGCGATTGACAGACGCTGTTTCTCACCGCCTGACAGGTCTTTTCCCGAAGCACCGATTATGGTGTCGTAACCGTCAGGGAGCTTACAGATGAACTCATGCGCACTTGCAAGTTTTGCCGCGCGGATGATGTCTGCCCTTGTGGCATTTTCATTGCCGTAAGCGATATTTTTCGCGACGGACCCCATAAAGATGTAAGTATCCTGAGAGACCATGGCAACGTTGCGGCGCAGGTCTTTGAGTGCCAGGTCCTTTACGTCGGTTCCGTCGATCTTGATGGAACCTTCGTTTACATCGTAAAGTCTCGATATGAGGTTAACGAGAGTCGATTTGCCGGCGCCAGATCTTCCGACTATGCCGAGCATCTCACCCTCTTTGACCTTGATGTTGATGTCCTTAAGAACAGGTCTTCCGACTTTGTATCCGAATGTGACATTGCTGATCTCGATCTCGCCCTTTGGTTCAGTGAGCCTTACAGGATCTTCTTTTTCCTGTATCTCAGGGATAGCGTCGATGATCTCGAACAATCTCTCAGCGGAGTTGATGCTGTCGGACCACATCCTGAATATCCATGAGAAGAAGTTCATCGGTCCGTTGAGCTGCATTACGTATCCTACGAAAGTAATGAGAACACCGAGTTCGATCTCGTGTGTATTCAATACGAAGAATACGCCGACGAGCCAGATCCAGATGCTCGATACTTCCATAACCATGTTGTAAAGTATCGCGAACCTGTTACGGAGCTTAACAATGTTGATCTCGGCTTCCTTCAGGTTGTTGCTCGGATGTCTGAATCGTTCGATCTCGTTATCCTGCTGGCCGAATGCCTTAACAACGCGGGCACCTGTCAGGTTGTCGTTGGCTCTTCCTGTTACCGCTTTCTCGGCACGGTGTCTCTTACCGGACAATGTCCAAAGACCCGGACGGAGCTTGACTGTCATGAAGACCAGGAGTGGCAGGAGTATGCACGCGATGAGCGCCATCTTCCAGTTGAGCCTGTACATTACCGTGAAGGTAACGATGATCGTTATGGCATGGACGAATATCATCGGAAGTCCGTCGATGAAGAATTCACGTACTCGATCCGAATCGCTTAAGACTCTTGTCATGAGACCACCGGTCTGCTTGTTGACGAAGAAGTTCAGCGAGAGCTTGCTCATCCTATCAAATACGTCAGTTCTGATATCGTGACTCATTCGGCTTGATACCTTGGCCATAACAAAGATCTGAAGATAGTTCGAGACGCTTTGTATGACTCGTGCGAGTATCATGAGGACTGCTACGACAAGGAGCGCCAGCATGAACTGGCCTGCGAGGTTGAACCGCGATAAGAATGCGTCATCTTTTTCGAGAACATGATCGAAAAGGACTTTACCGACGAGGTATGGCCAGACGATGTTAATTACGCCTGAGACCAGGTAAGTCACCATGAGGACGATGACTTCGAGGCGGTAACGAAGGAAGTACCTGAGCGTTCGCATGAAGATGGAGCGCTTGTTCTTCTTTGTCTCCTCTGCCTGTTCCTCTTCTTCGGATTCGGTCTCCTCTTCTGCCACAAGCTCGCCTCCGTGCAGGAACGACTTGAGCTTTCTATAGAGGACATTCATATCCTGCTGATATCTGTTGGTAAATGCAGCGATGTTTATGAACTCACCGTCATATTCGCCGCAAAAAATATTCGACCCGATAAACGCATCGAGTCGAACATGTGCAAGCTTATCAATGTCGTAGACGGCGACGTCGTAATCGCCGGGCTCATTATCGACAAGGTCTTCGCCTTTGTCCGCACCTCGGAAATAGTTTATCGTATTTGTCGGAAGCACCATTGTGCATACCGCTAGCTTATCCTTTGTGATCACTACATAACCTTTAACGTAATTCCCGTCAAAGGACAGATCGATCGGAGATGACAACAGGATATTTGTGTTTGTGATATTAAATTCGTTGAGTCTTGTTAAAACTTTTGAAGTCAATTTCTCTTCATTCATATTTTGTCTCTCCTTCCTTTTTCTCTATTATCCGCAACGTTTTTTGGAATAATGGAATGGATTGTAACACTATGGAATGACAATGACAATATCAAATTCGTTGTTTTTCGAAAAAACATACTAAAAGTCGGTAAATACTCAAAACAAGTGTATTGAACGAAACGTTTTTCTTGTTAAAGAGCAAAACTTTTTTATTTTACGCAAGGATGATAAGATAGCATTATCTATCACGCAGATAGAAGACCATCACTCTTTGAGCAGCAATGATACAATTCATAATCATTGAGTTTGTCGGAAATTCAAAGGAGAAATATTATGTTTGATTACAAAGGAAAACAAGGACTCGGAGTTATTTTGGGTATCGTCTCGATCGGGCTCGCTTACCTCTCATTTTTCTTCTCGTTGTTTGTGGGTTCACTCGAAATGATGATGATCGGAAACGGATTCGGTTTCGTTATCGGAATCGTTGGAACGGTAATGGCCGGCCTCTCTCTTAAAGAAGCCAGAGAGATCGGAGCAAGGAAAGGCGCATCCATCGCAGGTCTCATCCTGTCCATAATGGGGATCACGACAAATCTCGCCATGGGCATTGCTTTCGGAGGATCCATCTTACTCACAGACTTCATGATCAACCGCTACACCTGACCTAAGATTTACGATCAGTTTATAACGCCAAACCGGAAGATATTATACTTCCGGTTTTTTTTGCAGCAAAACCCTCTCTTTTGATCTTTTTCGAAAAACATGTGAGTAAAAAACATCTAAAAGATTATTAATCAGTATAATCATTCTTTTGGAGGGGTTACTCTATGAAAAAGACAGTTTTGAAGGTTATATCGATGATTCTGTCGATGTTATTTGTTATGCTCTTGATCCCAAATCCGGTAGTTGGAGCTGTAACCAAAGGAAAATGCGGAGATGATCTGTTATGGTCCTTGGACGATAATGGAACATTAACCATATCAGGAACAGGAAAAATGAGAGATAAAATGAGTAACACTTGGCGTTCAATGAATGTAGTTGATGTAATTATCAAAGAAGGTGTGACTTCTATAGGAACTCATTCTTTCGACTTTCTCAGTTCCATGAAATCCGTAACTATTCCGAGTAGTGTGGAAACTATTGGAGAAAGAGCATTTCAATGGAGTAACAACATTGAATCCGTGCAAATATCTGAAGGAGTAAAAAAAATCGAAGAGGGCGCTTTTAAAGGGTGCACTAATCTAAAACTTCTTACACTCCCAAAATCTATTAATTCAATCGGGAAAGATGCATTTAGTAATACTGAAAACCTAACAGTTGAAATACTAGGAAATGATGTTAGTTTTGAAGGATCACCGGGATCTTCTGTCCACTACGCAATGAGAAAAGAGCTATTAGACAAAATAGATATATCAGCACTAAATATTCCAAGAGCCTGTATTCACACTATGTATGATATTACTTATGTCTACTATAGCGATCAAATATCTATCAAAGAGAACGATATAGCATATGGTTCACAATACATTGATTTCCAAATAGAATACGATGCTGAAAGAGTAACTCCCAAAATAATGTGGACTAACGGAACAACATCAACAGAACTCATCCCCAATAATTACAGATGTATAAAAATGCCGGAGTCAAATGTTCCCGTTACTATAATTATCAGCACAGAAACAGGTATCAGCGGATATGGTTCTGGTTTCAAATGGAAACTAACTAATGACGGAACTCTGACAATAAAAGGCTGTGATAGTTTTATTTCATTTGATAATAAAAATGATATTCCTTGGCAAAAACACTCATCTGATATTAACAAAATAGTCATAGAAGAAGGTCTAACGGAAATTGATCATTATACTTTCGTAGATTTACCTAACTTGAAAGAAATAAATATTTATAATATATACAAATCAGTCGAATTGAAGACAGCGTGGGTATATAATTGTGTTAATCTTGAAACTATAGCGATTGATCGTCTAACATATGATAAATTATTAAGATATTACCCTAATACAGACGTTTCAAAATATCACGTATATTATGGCGCTGTGATTATCATTGACGGAACAAAGCATTGGTGTAATACATATGGTAGTGAAATATTATCGGTAGATCATGAACCTCCCGAGAACCAGGAAATTGAAGTATTTTTTGAAGAATTATCAAGTTCTGACATAGTATTAAAGAGTGGAATACTGGATGTAACCATATCCGAAGACAAATCGAAAGCATATTTCACAATGCCTGATTGTGAATTCGCTGCTAGAGTAACCATAAATTATAAAACTATTCAAAAAGAAGTCATCTTCTGCATAAAGGACGGAGATAAAACGATCGAACTCCAAAAGAGCAACGTTGACATGACGACGATCCCTGAATACAAAGGCTCTGATCCAACAAAAGATCCAACTGAGGAATTCACATACACCTTTATCGGCTGGACTGACGGAGAAAACTTTTACGAAAAGGATAAAGCGCTTCCTGCTGTTTCTGATGCTGTAACATACACTGCCGTCTTCGAACCGACAGCAAACTCGTATGAGATCACGTTCTTGGATGCAGATGGAAATGTATTTCAATCCGGCAAATATGAGTATGGCCAAACTCCTTCCTGTAGTGAAACGCCGACCAAAAAGAATACGGCTGAATACACATACACGTTTGAAGGTTGGGCAAAAGAGAACAGTACGGAAGTTCTTGATCCGCTTCCTGATGTAACCTGTGAAGCAACATATCATCCGATCTTCTCTGATACCGTAAACGAGTATGAGATAACGTTCCTGGATGAGGACGGAACTGAGCTTCAATCAGGCAAGTATAAACATGGCACAACGCCTTCCTTTAACGGAATACCTACCAAACCTGCAGATGACAAATTCACTTATACATTCGCAGGTTGGACACCGGAGTTAACAGAGGTAACAGGAGATGCTAACTACGTTGCTACATATTCAGCCAAAGCAAAACCGATCCCTATCGACCCGGATCCGATCATTACTCCTATCCCGATACCTGTTACTTCCGTTAATCCTGAGGTAGCTGCTTCCTTTGAAGCATTTGTTGAAAGACTATATGAGGTAGCTTTAGACCGTGAATCAGATCCTGACGGAAAAGCCTATTGGACAAATCAGGTCATAGAAGGTAACCTCACGGGTGCTGACTGCATAAGAGCATTCCTGCTAAGTGAAGAATTCAGTAACAGAAACTTAAGTGATGAAGAGTTTGTAACAGTTCTTTACAAAGCACTCTTTGACAGAGATGCAGCAGATGATCCTGAAGGCTTTAACTTCTGGATGAACAGTCTTAAGACTGTCGGAAGAGATAACATAGTAGACGGATTTATTAATTCAACAGAATGGTGCAATGTATGTGCCACATATGGAGTTAAATCAGGAGCAACAAGAGCAAAGGCAACGACAGCATCTAAGAATGCTACCGAGTTTGCAAC
>CAMYXL010000033.1 GCA_947303255.1 uncultured Clostridia bacterium
GTGGTTCTTTGTCTCGCACGCTTCGCGAGCTCGACGGAGTCACGTCTCCAAGAAAAAGAAGAAAACTCAGTAAGGAGTGATCCTTACTGAGTTATTCTGCGTTGACTAGGAATTACTATATCGATAGTTTTTTCTGGATTTGAAGTTGCCCGTCTTTTCGAGAAAAGATAAAGACATCGCGGCTGAATAACAAGAAAGGGGTATTCTTCCTGTTATCCTCGAACATCTTTGTCCCCATCTTCATGAGAGTCTTGCAGTGTTTCTTATCGCTTGCCTTGGTGAAAAAGATTATGTCTTTGGTCGGCGCAACGATCATAAGATCATCATCGAGCATGTCCGAAAGCTGTTTCCATGTTGTATCGAAACACAAAGATTCAGCTTCGAAATTACCTCCGCACAAAATGCCGAAGATGCCCTTCTCTTTGGATTCTTCATATCTGTACTGAATATCTCTGTTAAGATTTTCAAATGCTTTGTCAAACAGTTTCTGAATATCAGTTCCCTCAGGGATCTTGTCATAAGAAAGATAATTAAATACACTTCCCGCATCTATGACAAGGCAGATGATGTAACTGTCCATCACTCTCATCATAGGCATATCAGGATATTCTGCATTGTCGTTTACAGCCGTGAGGGTAACCTCTTCCTGAGGATTTTTGGCCCAGTTCTTACGAAGCCTCGGATATATCTTTTCCGGATCGAAAACATACTCATCACTAAATCCGTCTTCGAATCCTGTTTCACCTTCTGAATGAGTCCACTCAAGATCACAGAAGTCACCGTTTGCTTTTATGTAATCCTTGAATCTGTTCAGAAAATCCAGGCAATACTGACTATATGAATACTGCGCCAAGATCCTTATTACGCATCTTAATCCCGGACGAGCCTGCTCAGCCTGACCGCTTAAAATGTAACCTGAATAATCGTTGATCTTCTCCTGAAGCATATGAGCATGATCGACTCTCGTTGCGAAATCCCACTGAATATCATCAATAATGATAAGGACATATTTGTCATTCTCGACACATACCAGATCCAATACGTTTCTATCTCTTACAGTTGACATACATATATCTCCTTCCCGTATTCGGATTATACCACGAACGAGAAATGATTATTTATCAAATCTTAATCCTTCTTTTCTCACCTGTCCCAAATGGCTCATATCGTTAAAACACTCAAAACGAGGAATAACAACACCACCATTTTCAGCGGTAAGACTGATAACAGTTACAGAGCAGACTCCAAAAGGCATGGCTGTCAAAATATAAGGCAATGGCTGATTAAACATGTGAGCAAATAAAACAGCTCCTGTTCCTCCATGAAATACCATTGCGATAGTATCATCACATTGTTTCTCTAATCTGTATACTCTGCCGTCACGGACCAATCCATATTGTTTCATCAGTTCATCAAACGGACCCGTGATCTTGTCATAGTAGTCCATGCAAATATTATTCTTAAAGTATGGATGCTCCATCCACTTATCATTCTCTAAGTAGTCAGGATGTTCAGCGATAAGCCTGTATGCCAAAGTCCACGGATGGCCGTCAAATTCTAATCCTTCACCGTTTTTACTTCCCCAATTGATTTCATGCAGAAAATCCAATACCTGCACATCGACACCCTGTTCAGAAGCTACATAAGAAGCAGTTTCCTTGGCTCTACCCAAAGGAGATGAATAAACCGCTTTTATCGATTCACTCTTAAGTTTCTTTCCGGTAGATATTGCCTGAACAACTCCGTTTTCAGTCAGGCAATCATCAGCGTAATTAGGTTCTCCGTGTCTTAAAAATACAATCCTCATCTTATATTCCTTCCGTGTTTTCGAGTTACAAAGATAATACCAGATTCTTAACCGATATCTGAAAGATCGGCATCAGGAAGAATAGTAAAACTGTAATCAGGATAGAGTTCCTCAACATCTTTATATAGGATCTCCAAAGCCTTCTTACGAGGAATATTGAATGTGATTACAACGTCAAATCTGGCAGTCTTATTCTCTGTATCAGCATAAAATCCATGAGTTTGTAAAGCCCAGTCATGAGCAAGGATCTTTTCTCGGATCGCATCACGCATCTTAGCAGCCTCATCATTTGAAGTATTGTATGAATATATACCGATACCGGTTAATGTGACTCCACTCTTCATATATACATTATTCTCGACTCTTCTGGCGATCTGATCGACTTCGTTGATACACATATTATCAGGAAGTTCTATATGCACAGATCCGTAATTCTTATTCGGTCCGTAATTATATAGAATAAGATCGTATGCACCCATAACTTTCTCTTCTTCGCAGATAATAGCCTTGATCTTCTTGATCGTTTCAGCATCATCACGCTTACCGATAAGATCATTAATCGTCTCCATGAGCATCTCAAGTCCGGCCTTAAGGATCATAATAGAAATAAGAACGCCTACATATGCCTCTAACGAGAGACCGAAAACAAGGTAGATAATAGCAGAGATCAATACAGATAATGAGATTATCGCATCAAAAAGTGCATCAGAACCGGAAGCAACCAATGCACCGGAATTAACCTTTTTACCCTGCTTCTTAACATATAATCCGAGCGCCAGTTTAACAACGATAGCCACCGATATGATGATCAGGGAAACAACAGTATAGTTTGCTTCTTCAGGATGAAATATCTTCTTTACAGACTCTACTAAAGAAGTAAGACCTGCATAGAGAACCAAAGCAGCAACTATGAGAGTACTTAAGTATTCTATTCTTCCGTAACCGAGCGGATGTTTTCTGTCCGGAGCCCTTGATCCAAGCTTAGCACCTATTATCGTTACCAAAGATGACAAGGCATCCGATAAGTTATTAACAGCATCCAAAATGATCGCTATGGAATTAGATAAAAGACCTACGAACATCTTAAAAGCAACCAACATAACATTAGTTACTATTCCGATAATACTGGTCCTTACTATTGTTTTCTCACGTTTTTCAGCCTGAGCTTCTATCTTGATTCTCTCTTCACTCATAATCATTCTCCATAACCAAATATTTTCTGAAACTTAGAATACGCCAATATTATTTAAAATCCAAGGAACAAAAGATAAATAATATAAAAAGGACGCAAGATCGAATGATCTTACGTCCTCACCGTTAATCAATTATCAAACTAAGAATCGTTAGGATGATGCTGCAGCTGCTGATGTAGCGGCTGCTGAAGCTGCAGCGACTGCCGCTGCCTCGGCAATGATAATTGCTGTTATGATAGCATTGACAGCCAAAGCAGAAGCTTCAGATCCACGAGCATAAGCCTCAAGAACAAGAGCCGTTGCTACAAGATTTCTGATCCTCTTGCCGGTGCCAATAGGACCCATGCCACGGATCGACTTGATATCATCACTTGTATCTTTGATCTCCTTAGCGATCCTCTTCTTATCCTTATCATCGACTATCATCGCAACAGCACCAACGATCGAATAAGAATCGGCATCAAATCTGACACCTTCTGACTTAAGAAGATCGCGCATTGCTCTGGTCTTCTCAGCTTTAATATCAGCATCCTCATCAAACATACTCAATACACAAGCCATGTACTGGATCTTATTCTTTCCGAAGAAAAACTTTTTCAAAGCCTTGAATGAAGTCTCAGTATCAATGGCAAGCTTTGAGACATCGATACCGGAAACAGCCATCATAGCGCAGTTAACAATGTCCTCACGACCTGTAATAAGCGGATGATCCTTACGGATAAGCTTATAGATCTCTCTTGTTCTGCGGATCACGTTATCATACTCAGAAGGCTTGCAGGATCTGAATATGACAACTGCTGCAAGAACAAGATAGTCCGAATTAAAGAACTTCTTATCAAGAGCCTTATGGATCTTGATGATTTTACCCATGGCTTCCTCAGGATCATCGGAACGTGCAAGTGTCGCAACAACTACCTGACGAGCATTACCGTGACCCAATGTTGACAAGAAGGAAGTATTCTTGTTAAGGATCTTTTTTGCTGACTTCATGTCTTCTTCAGAAGTTGGCTGAGCGTCACCGATAAATGCGGAAGCACAAGCCGATGCTTCAAGACTGCTGTTAAGAACGAACGCTTTCTTGGCGATCTTGAAATTCTCCTCATAGATTTCTTTGTTGATTGTAAGTTTTGTATTCATAGTTTTCTCCTTTCAATACATAACAAATTGCTTACGATTCGATAATAGAAAACATGTTTAAACACATCGCAAAAAGACTATTAAGAATTATTAAAGAACGATATCCCCTGTGGATCAGACATCGAGAACGTAACCGATTTCACGTAACGTCTTGCCGCATATCTGATCATCCATGAATTCTGATGAGAGCTTAAATCCCATCTTCTCATAGAATCTTCGAGCATTCATATTGTCCTCGAGAACCCACAAAGAAAGCTTCTCATATCCGCTGTTCTTAAGTTCTTCGATTACTCTTTGAATAAGAAACTTACCGTATCCTTTTCCCGTGTATTCCGGAAGAAAGTAGATGGATATGATCTCACCATATCCTTCAAAACATTTGAATCTCGATTCTGTGAAACTACTGGTTCCGACGATCTTTCCGTCAACGAGACAGACCATGGTCTTCCACGGCGGAGCATCGATCCTTGTTGCCCAGCGACCTTTCGGGATACTATCCAGATATTCTTGAGGAACTATTCCCTTGTATGCGTGTTTCCAACTCTCCTCATAGATGTTACTTATCTCGAGCCTGTCATCTTCGGGAGTTATGTATCTAACTTCAACATTCATTTTATGCTTAGTCCTTATGCCTTTGTTTTCGAGAAAGACAGGTAAAAGATCAAAGGATCTTCTCAGCCTCTAAAATCGGCCAACCGTTTCTGTCGACCTCACGGAATACGATATATCCGTTCTTGTCCCAGAAATATGTGGATTGAGGATTAAGCTTATCTATGGCAAGTCGCGTGGTTCTCTTACCCACAGACCTTAGGTATGACTCTACTTCATGAACGATAATTGATCCGATCTTCTTGCCCTGGTATTGCTCCTTCATCATGAAAAATCCGATGTAGGCATTCTCTTTTGTCGGAAAACCGTCGATGATATCCATGACCGCAATAAGTTCCAGCCTCTTATAAAAACCGACATAATACTTCCTGGATCCGTCAACACCGTTAGGAGTATTCTTCATATCCGATATGACCTGTTCTCTTGAAGGTACGGCTTCGGTATATCTGTAGAATTGAGGGTTGCCTTGACAGAGTTCCAATATGGAATCCACATCAGCCTCATTCATAGGCTTAACTTTATAGCGCCTGCTCAACTTATCTACTTCGATCATATGCCCCTTTGCCCTTTGCCATGTGTAGGGAGAGTCATTTACGACTCACATAAATATTTTACCTAGAGGAGGCGTAACTTTCAATCGATAATTGTATTCATTCTAATTTCCGAAAAAATATTTCTCACGTCTTCATTAAGCACTCATTCACTTAATCTGATGTCCGAAATTGTGCAACATAACTAAAAAAGTCAGAAAACGTTTACAATTTGTTTTCACAATTATTTTTGATAGGTGTTATAATAGGCTATGATCAGAAAACAGATAAGGTAGCGAAAACCCTTTCTTCGTGTCACAGGAGGCGCGAGTAGCCACTCTTAAGATCTGCATTACCAAAGATTACCTCTGAGCAGTCACTGCCCAGAGTTTTCTTTTTTTGTAGGAAATGTCGATTTTATCTGCGAGAGTCAAAATTCACATACTTTTAACCCGATTAACAACAAAAAGGCTCTATAATGTAGTAGTAAGCATTTGATTTATACGATGATCCGTTTATGGGGGGCTTATGAAAAAAGTAGCGGTTTTTACCTCACATGTTTACGAGCCAATGTCAGGCCTTATGCAGAAGGGCATCAAAGCCGCTGCCTTGGAGCACAATGTCAAGGTCATCTTCTTTGCAAGTTTCAGTGATTCATACAGCAGCAAAAACTACGGTGAATACTCCAGATACGACGAAGGTGATAACGTCTCCTTCGATATCCCGGATCTCAATGACTTCGACGGAATAATTAAGATAAGCTCCTATTTTAGTGAGACAGTAAAAAAACATCTTGATCAGATTTTGTCCAAGGTCAGCATCCCTGTCATCAACATCGGTGGCATGGATGAAAGGTATATGAGTATATGCTGCGATGAGACAAGATCGTTCAGTGAAGTTGTCGAACACCTTATCAAATGTCATAACTGTCGCGACATATACCACCTGGCTGGAATCAAAGATAAGAATTTTACATTCGAGAGAGTTGAAGCATACAAGACCGTTCTTTTGAGGAATAACATCCCGTTTGACGAAGAAAAGATCTATTATGGTACTCTGTG
Source organism: uncultured Clostridia bacterium (assembly GCA_947303255.1). Lineage (GTDB taxonomy): Bacteria > Bacillota > Clostridia > Saccharofermentanales > Saccharofermentanaceae > Saccharofermentans. The sequence continues at coordinate 6,338 of CAMYXL010000033.1, forward strand.
GCGCGACTGTGGAGAAGCTGCGTTGGATTACATTCTTGGACACTGCCACAAGAACGGCAAGGAATTCCCTGACGCCATCGTCTGCGCCAACGACTATTCGGCAGTCGGTCTGATCAACGCTTGTAAAGCAAGAGGCATCAGAGTCCCTGAAGATATTAAGGTAACAGGATATGACGGAATCAGTGATGCTCTTAACGGGTTCCCTTCAGTCACGACATCAAGACAGCCGTTCTACAATTCAGGCTATCAGGCAATCGTCTCTCTGGTCCGTTCTATTAACGGAGAGGAGCTTCCGAGAGAATACAGGATCATGGGCGAGTTCCTCAAAAATCAATCATGCGGTTGTAAGGAAAAAACGGTCGATAATATTGACGACATAAGAGATGTCTATCTTAAGAGATTAAGAAATACGACGAGCATAGCCCAGTCCACTACGAATCTGATGCTCAGTGTTTCCAACGCAAAGACATTGGAAGAATGTTTTCGAGAAGTAAGCGAAAATGCTAAGACAGACACAGGATTCAAAGAAATGCTTCTGTGCCTTGCTCCTGACTGGGATAAACAAAGGATAGTCGGAGACAACTACTCGACAGTCGACGAAGAGATGACTGTCGTAACGGGTTACAGAGGAGATAAACCGGTTCCTTATCAGACATTCAGAAAGAAGGATATTCTTCCTAAGGAAATGCTGGAGGATCCGTATCCTTACTACATATTTGCGATCCATCATCTTCAGTATTACATGGGATACCTTATTGTCTCTCCTGACATCGATATGAGAGAACAGGAAGCTTTGCAGTCCTGGTTCGTTGATCTCGGAGTAATACTGGAGATCAGACGTATCCAAAGAGACCTGGAGCAGTCCGTCTCGAGACTCGAGTCGCTTTACAACCGCGATATGCTCACCGAGATATATAACAGACGCGGTATCGAGGAACACTTCGGAGCATTCTATGACGAGTGCAGAAAAGCAAGTTGCGGTCTTGCCGTAATCATCCTTGATATGGATGATCTCAAAGTTATCAATGATAATTACGGACATAATGAAGGCGACTACAGTCTTAAAACCATAGCTGATGCAATGCTCGCAGCAGCCATTGACGGAGAGATATGTGCCCGTTCAGGCGGCGATGAATTTCTCGTTATCGCTAAAGATTACAACGAAGAAAAAGTCGAGAACTATGTAAGCAAGATCAGAGAATATATCGATAAGAAAGTTAAGGAAGACGGCAAGGATTATAATGTCGTAGTAAGTGTCGGCGCTCATATCGAGAATCCGAAAGACACATACGAAGATCATATACAGGAAGTCCTTGAGCGTTGTCTTAAGACAGCAGACTCTGCAATGTATATCGAGAAAAGACAGCATAAGAGCAAGTCAAATATCTGACACTACGGAACGCGAGTTCACCTTTACTCTATTCTGTCCTCCGACAAATCTATAATACTTTTGCAAATATCAGTATACTTTTATATTTTCGTCATGTATCATTTTATTGGGGAAATACGATACATAGGAAAGAGGTATAAAAATTGAACTATCCAAAACAATTCACAGCACTTTTAGTGTCTGCGTCTGTTGTCGTTGGCTTATTTGCCTCGTCAGTTTTTGCAGATACTAAGACAGACACGCTCGTTTTCGACAAAGAAAACTTCACTATTGCAGAAGATCACGAGTATGTCAGAGACCATGTTCTTGTCATTACTGATTCAGTAACTGACGGCATCACACTATCACATGAAGATTCTATCGAGTATGTTTCTCAGATTTTCACGGGCGAAGACTATACTGCCTACAAGGCTTATCTGAGTGAAGGCTACGACGTCGAGAGTACGATCTATGCTCTTAACAAAGAGGACTATGTTCTCTATGCTGAGCCTGACTATTGCGAAATAATCGACATGGGTGGAAGCGGATTCGATTATGATAATCCGTCACAGTGGCATCACGATGCTATCCACACTTTCGATGCATGGAAGCAGCTCGATGCCCTTCCGGGAACACCGAAAAAAATCAGAGTCGCTGTCATTGACGGTATGTTTAACATTCAGGATCCAGAGATATATGGATCAGTCAACATGACCCTTTCGGCTGACTTCTCAAGCGGTTCCAAGAAGAGTATCAACTGGACTTCTCCCAGAAATGATCACGCCAATCACTGTGCAGCACTTATTGCAGGAACTCCTACAAACAACAATAATATCTGCGGAGTTGCCCAGGGAAGCAAGAACAATCGTGTCGATCTTGTTTGCCTAAGCATATACAATCAAAATGATAATGATCTGTTAGATAAGCCGTTAACCGATACTACCATTCTCTCAGGAATGGCTGCCGCTATCGTTTATGCTTCCGAGAAAAACTGCAAAGTCGCAAGTATGAGTGTAGGTACTCTTTATTCTTCTTTCTCGAAAACACTCGAAGCTGCGGTTGATACTGCTTACAAAAACGGTATGCTCCTGGTAGTTGCATCAGGAAATCTGGGAACAAAAGAAGTGTGCATGCCTGCATCATTCAATAAAGTTGTTTCTGTTGCTAATCTTTGTGTCGGATCCGACGGAAAGATGAAGAGAGCATCAAGTTCATGCTATGGAAAGATCGATCTCAGCGCTCCTGGATGTCAGATCCTTTCTTCCAATGCAAGCTACGGAACATGTCTTATGACCGGAACTTCAATGTCTACACCGATCACTGCAGGTGTCATCGCTCTTGTAATGTCCGTCAACAGCAATATCACTCCGTTTGATGCATATGAGATAGTTAAGAAAATAGCAACTGATGTTGAAACCACCGGTTACGACACAAATACAGGTTACGGCTGCGTAAATGCCTACGAGGCAGTTAAGGAAGCAGTAAAGAAATACTATCCGTCATATCTTCTGAATACCGCTGCAACCAACACAACACTTCCTGTAGTAAGCGATAGAGCAGGCGCAGATGCAAATGAAGTCCTGGCTTTGATGGTCAACACCTATTCAAATCTCAGTAGTTACCCGAGAAACATCTCTGAAACAAATGCTCTGCTTAACAAAAACGAGTCTCTTGATCAGTTCTTTAATAATGTCTTCACTTCATCCGCTTTCTGGACAAAGGCCAACAAATTAAGTGACAAAGATTTTATAAAACTCGTGTACTCCATCACTTTAGGAAAAGCACCGAACACATATGCGTTGAAATCTCACATGAAAACTCTTGAATCAATGACTCGAGTAAAGTTTATCGGATTCCTTCTCAAAGGTTCAACTTTCCAAAGTGAGTTTAAAACTACTTATTCCACATTGAAAATCGGAAACTTCAATGACAGCAAGTGGGTATGGAATAGAAAGATCTACTGGTAACAAAAAGGGCTTCGGAGAGATCCGAAGCCTTCTTTTATGTATAAGAATTGTCATTTGATTATGTATGAATAGATGATATCCGAGCAGAACACGATAGCGACCGGAATAAATATCATAAGGAGTTTTGTCTTACTTAACTTAGCTGTCATCTTGAAGAACCACGGTACTACCCACTGAGTATACATGACACCCATTATTCCGAATACGAGAACTGATCTTAAGCAGACATAGCCTCCGATATTACCCCAGTTCCAGATCTCAACGTTGTAGTCCCATAATCTTAGTCCGTCGCAGTAATGATAGAGAACATAACCTGTTCCGAACTCGAGTATTCCTGAACCGATAACCGTTACGATAAAGACCAGGATCGGATTCGGTTTACGTTTATATGAGATAAGAGACAGACCCAATCCTCCGACTCCATAGATTGGAAGCCATGGTCCTCCCTGTCCTCGTCTGATGAAGTGTCCCTGATCGATCCTGTAGAAGAGCATCTCGTATACCCATCCGATGATGCATCCGAGAACTACAAGAAGAAAAATATTAATGATAGTACGTTGTCTTTGCGAAAGATCCTTACTCATACCCTTAACCCTTTTTCAAAACTTTTTGATATAACCCGATAAAGAGGATATCATAAGTGAGTCAAGGATACCAATTGTCCGAAAATAGACATTAACTCCAACTGTTGAATCTTACTCGCTCATTAAATGTTTTTTTGCTCGGAGCATGGAACTCGTCCTTCGCTTTGCCTACAGGAAGGATACAGACAACATCATACTCGTCAGGCACGTTAAGTATTTGAGCGATCTTATCGCATATCCTGTCTTCGTCGGTGATATGTCCTTCATACCAACAACTCTGATAACCGAGTTCTACGATCGCGAGGAGCATATTCTCAATTGCTGCTGAATAATCCTGAACTGCGAAGCAACGGTCGCGGTATGCATTGATCCTTCTTGTCAAAACAACGATCATGGCAGGAGCCGTCTTTGCTACCGGCGGATCTATAACATCTTTTATCATCTTGAGTTTCTCAGGATCATCCACAACGATGATATCTGTTGTCTGTTTGTTGCATCCCGAAGGAGCATCAATGGCAGCACCCGCAATTATCTCCAGATCTTTCCTCGGAACAGGTTCTTCAACAAAAGCACCTCTGTAGCTGTGGCGTGAGTTGATAACACCGATGGCGGACTTAAGACTCATTACATATATCTGACACGGGTTATCTTTATCCCAGTATTCCTCGAAAACTTCCAGTTCCTTAAACCCCAGACTCTTGTAAAACATATTCGTCCGGTCATAATCCTCATACATACCGGAACGAACAGTCTTAACCTGGATAAATGAATAACCGTGCTGTGACGCGTAATCTTTTGCAGCAGCGAAAAGTCTTCTTCCGACTCCTCCCCTGTGATGCTCCTTAAGAACACCCATAACTGCAAGTTCAACAGTCTCGGCTCCTGTCTCTTTTAAACACAGAAAACCTATGGCCTTATCCGATGTCCTATCTTCGTATGCAGCGAAAAAAGGCTGATCCGCAGATTCTCTTATGTACTGTTCCCTGCTTTCATCAACCTCAAACCACTCCTTAAGTGCCTCCAAGATCTCGCGTGAGATCTTCTGACACTCAGAAGGGTCATTTATAAATCTGATCATTGATTAATCTTCCTTTATTTCAGTTTTTTCTCCAATGCATCGATAATGATCTGTAATGCTTTTATCCTTGCATATTTCTTATCGACGGATTCAAGTATATACCAAGGAGCGAACTTTGTACTAGTCTTGGCGATCATCTCATCGATCGCTTCCTCATATACATCCCACTTCTCACGGTTACGCCAGTCCTCATCAGTGATCTTCCACTGCTTCTCAGGCGTATTCTGACGATCCGTAAAACGGGCAAGCTGAGTATCCTTATCGATCTGAACCCAGAACTTGATGATAACTGCACCCCAGTCATCCAGTTCCTTCTCGAATTCGTTTATCTCGTTATAGGCGCGCTTCCAATCGTTCTCAGAACAGAAACCTTCGATCCTCTCGACCATGACACGTCCGTACCAGGTACGATCGAAGATTGCTACATGACCGTCCTTCGGAAGCCTTGTCCAGAAACGCCACAGATAGTGCCTGGACTTTTCGTGAGGCTCAGGACTTGCGATAGGATGAACCTCGTATCCTCTAGGATCAAGGGCCTCAGCAATTCTTTTTATGTTGCCACCCTTGCCTGCTGCATCCCAGCCTTCGTATGCGATGATGAGCGGCACACGTTTTCGATAAAGCCTGTTATGAAGATCGGAAAGACGATCCTGGAGTTCATCGAGTTTTTCCTTGTATTCTTCATCGGTCAGTTCCTTGTCCTCGAGAGATACCTCCGACAGCTTCGGCATCTTCTGGAGCGGGAATGTATTCTGAAGGAGCGGAACCGCCAGAGAACTGTTCTGCAAAGCGATGTCGATGCCTTCGTTCATTCTCTCCAACACCTGAAGCAAAGCCCATTTTTCTGACTTGGCATCAACGATATACCATGGTGCGGAAGAATTATCGGTATCCTCAAGATACTTCTCGAAAATGTTCTCGCACTTTTTATAATGCTTGTTCTGCCAGATATCACCTTCACTTATGCGCCACTTTGTATCGATGTCCTTGTCGAGATTCTCGATCCTCTTCTTCTGCTCATCTTTGGAGATGTGCATGAAGAACTTAAGCACGAGATATCCGTTATCGGTCAGCTGTCTTTCAAAACGTCTGATGCTGGCGATGCACTTCTCATAGTCACTGTCGGACATCGTTCCGTTAAGTCTGGACATGACAACTTCGTTCATCCAGCCTGTGTTATAAAAGCGGAACTTGCCTGCTTCGGGAAGAGCCTCGAAATATCTGTACAAGAACGGATATCGCTTCTCGAGATCGGTCGGCATATCAAATGTTGCAACCTTATAGAATCGGGGATCGATATTGTTTATGACCTTTCCGATGAGCGTGCCCTTGCCTGCAGTACCCCAGCCTTCAACGAGGACTACAACAGGCAGATGTTTCTCCTTGATCCTGTTCTGATTAACAAAAAGAAGATCTTCTTGTTCCTTTAGCCTTGTCTTGAGAGTTTCTTTATCCGGTTTGTCGTTGAGATAAGCGTTCTTGAGCATGAGTCACACCTCCTGTCATAAACCTGCACCTGTTCTTACATTATATCAGCAAACAGGGTACGATATCGATATCCGGGCCTCATTTTCTTACCCGATTTCCGAACTTATATGTTGCATTGAGAATATAAAATGCTATTCTATATGGCGATAGATACATTATTAATAGGAGAGTTTTATGCCAATTACATTTGCTTTAGCATTAATACCAGTAGTTGGATTGTTATTATTCATCTACTTCAACGACAAGAACGAAAAAGAGCCGTTTGGTTTTTTGGTCGGATTGTTCTTTGCTGGAATGGGAACAACCGTCTCAGCCATAATCATCGAACTTATCGGCGGTTTGGCTCTTGAATTAGTGTTCCCTGACACTTCGATCTTAAAAGCGATCATCCTTGCATGCATCATCGTAGCACCTGCAGAGGAGCTCGGTAAGTTCGTGATAATGCGACTCATGACATGGAAGAGCAAGCATTTCGATCACAGCTATGATGCAATCGTTTATGCCGTATTTGTTTCGCTCGGCTTTGCCGCTTTGGAAAACATCAAATATGTATTCGAACGAGGAATCGGAGCCGCCATACTCCGTATGTTTTCCGCAGTTCCGGGACACGCCTGCTTCGCAGTATTCATGGGATTCTTCTACGGCAAGGCCAAAATGGCCAAAGAAAACGGTAAGAGTTCATTCGGATATACGATGCTGGCGCTTATCGTTCCGATCCTTATCCATGGTGTCTATGATGCGATACTTATGAGCGGAACTGCTGCTTATGAGGATACTCCTGTCTTAACAGGTCTCAGTGTTCTCCTTTGGATCGGTTTTCTGGTCATCATGTTCGCAGGATCGATCGTCGTCATTATCTATTCTTCAAGACACGATAAGAGATTCACACCATTGCCGGAAGAACCTGCACCTATGTATAATCCTGCTCCGGCACCGGCACCTTTCCAGCACACATACGGACAGCCTGCTACAGCAACAGCATCGCCGTTCCAGCCAACATTCAGACCTGCATCTCCTGCAGTTGGCGGTTCTCAGGTTCAGTCAATGTATCAGACATCTGCTGCTCCTGTAGCACCGACTCAGCCTATATTCAAACCCATGGTTGCTCCGGTTCAACCGGCCCCTGCTCCGGCACCTGTTACAACAGCAGTTGCTGCTGCCGCAGTAATCGGATGGACATGTGCATGTGGAACTGTTAACCAAGCTAAGTTCTGTACGGAGTGCGGAAAACCTCGTCCTGTTGAAAACAAGAAGTGGTTCTGCCCTAACTGCGGTTCACCTTCAGACCTAAACTTCTGTGGAAAGTGCGGAACACCTAAACCGGAGTCATTGAAGCGTTAAGTGATCACAATTTGTCGATAGCCTCTAACAGATCAGTTATGCTATCGACATTATTTTTGTTCTCTTTTCCGAATCTGTTTAACCACAATGCTCTTATGCCGACAGCTGAAGCACCGTTTACGTCGCTGCTTATTGAATCTCCTATGTGTATTACTTCATCAGGGTTAAGACCCGATTCCCTTATAGCAAGTTCAAATAACTCCCTCCTCGGCTTATATGATCTTGCGTCTTCAGAAGTGAATATACCGGCAGGTTTAAGGCTATGATATTCAACTGCTTTCCGGATATCATCCGTATCGATATTTGAGACAATATAGATAGGTACCGGGCTTTTCTCAAAGAACTCTTTTGACTCTTCGAAAATAGGCGGTTTGACCCAATGCTCGAACATCATATTGCTTAATTCATCAGCATTTGCATCTGAGCCGAATCTATCCAACGTATGTCTTATGGATCTGACTTCCAGTGCTCTTTGAGTTTCAAATACGTCACCATATGAATCAGTAAACATCTTCTGAAAATCCAGCCACCAAAACGAATCAATCTCGGATCTGTCATCAGTATTACCGGTCTTTGAAATGATCTCCGTTATTCTTTTAATGACCTCACCGTCTTCATGAACTATCGTTCCGTAAAAATCCACGAAAAATGCTTTGATCATATTAACCTCTCACCAATTCGATCCTTATTCCGACAACACCATACTGCGCCTGTTTTTCCTTGGAGTAATAGAGATCCATGTCGTCAGGAGATGCAGTATCGATATCATCTTTTGTATAGCCACACTCGAGCAAAGGGAGCTTTTCATATAGTGTCTTGAAAGAATCAAAAACACAGAGTTCCAATACTTTTACTTCGAGTTTCTCGCCTGTCTCAGTATTGGTAAAGCAGATAGAATCACCAACTGTGATCAGCCTTCTCTTCTCATCATACAAACGTAATTCTATTGTTTTCGATCCGTCCCTTATCATATCGAATGGAGCCGGTGTTAATTGCATTTCGTGTGTCATATGGATCCTTTACTTAAGTCCTATCTCCGAATAGATCTTTTCGATGAACGGAGACTTATGCTCAATATAACTGTCAATGTCATGAGGGAACAATTCAGCTCCCTCTTTTTTGATACGGCTGTATTCAGCAACTGCTTCAGGATGTGCTCTTAGGTAGTCCCTGAAAGATACATGTCTTTTAAGTTCAGCAGAATCCTTAGGACATACATAGAGATGATGATTACGAAGATGCTCTTTTCCCTCATAATCGAAAACTTCCCTCTGCGGAATATTCCCGTCACCTTTGTGGTAATAACCGATCTTACCTAATGCAGAAACCACTTCATCAAATTTGGAATAATCTTCGATAACTACATCGATATCGATGATAGGCTTTGCAGATAAACCCTGAACCGATGTACTTCCCACATGTTCAATGCTAAGCGCGAGATCTCCAAGCGCTTCGCTTATCTCGTTTCTTATGTTAATAAAGTCCTGTTTCCAACTCTCATCGTACGGAAGGACAATAATATTTCTGGTTCCCATCTTCATACCTTTCATTGTTTTATACTTTCGGAAGCCAACCCTTGATCGCTTCTGTCATCTGAGGAAGATATCCGTTATAGCAGTGCTCCGATCCTTCGATCTCAACATATTTGCAGTCCTTATATCTTCCGGCCGCATACTTCGCTGATTCTATAAGTTCAGGGTAATCATTTGTTCCCTGGACGATCAGAACAGGTCCGTCGTACTTATCTATCGCATCTTCGATATGGATCAGCTGTGCTGTTCTGGCATAGTTATTTCCCAAAACAAATCCCGGTTTTACATCCAACTCATCTGGTATGTTATCAGGATCAAAATCAAATCCCAGAAGTTCTCCCTTTCTGGATAATTCAGGTATCATAGCGGCAGGAGCGAGCTCGATCAGACCTTTGATGAATTCATGTTTTAACCCGCCTGCGAGCAATACCATAAGTCCACCCTGAGAATGACCGCACAGATATATGTCAGTTACAAAATCCAGAGTTCTTGCGTAATCGATAACCGTTAACGCATTACCGATCCACTTGAGAAGAGTATGGTCTTTGAACTCGCCTTCGCTTTGTCCGTGACCGTACATCTCAACTCGCAATGTAGCGTATCCTTGATCTCTGCAGGCCTTGGCCGCAGCAACGATATGGTCTTCTTCCATATGACCGGTAAACCCGTGAATGACGATCACCAACGGCATCTTCAAAGGAGCATCATCAGGCTTTTCCAGTTCAACATGTAGCTTTATTCCGTCATCATTAATGTACATCTTTGATCTCCTTCCTGATGCTGTCGATTATCTTTTTGAAGACTTCGTCTCTGTCATTGGAAGTATTGTATATCTTAAATCCGTGATTGGCGAGTTGCTCGTACATCTCCTTGTTATATGACACGGCTTCTTCGGAAACTTCTTTAAGTTCTTCATCACTTAAGTTATATGTCCAGTCTTTCTCCGTATCATGTTTTCGAAAATCAGCAAAGAATTCTTCTGCGGTCTTATCACATTGAACCAGACCAATTTGAATAAACTTATCATTAATGCCGTATGCTCTAAGGATCGACCCGATCTTTTCAAAGTCGTAATAAGCACCTTCAAGAACAAAGTTATTACCGTCGACCGCACCGTGACTGTAGCTTTCCAGACCGCGTCCGTCAGAAGACGAGAACAGTCCGAGATAATGACCTATGAACGGAGCTATGTTCTCTGTTGTCTTATCCCTGTCCCAGTTAAGTCTGATGTCCAGTTGCGGGTAAGCATTCTGAAACACCGCAACAAGCTTATCGATGCTTATAACGAAAAAACCGAATTCGTCATGGAGCATCTTTGCCAGCGTCGATTTACCGGATCTGCTGGGACCTGCGATAATTATGTTCTTCATATATTTCCTTCTTACTCAAAAGTAATCCTATAACTGCACTTGTCGCTTCCGCCGAGAATAGTGGTCATCTGCTCGAGCTCGAATTTCCTATTAGGCACAAGATCTTTGAATACACAGATCATACTCTCCTTTGAGCATGCACACAAACGCGGTGAAGTGATCCTCGCATCTGTCCTCAGCGGGCAATCGCAACTTGTAAAGATCAACTCATACACTTTGCCCGGTTCAATGACTTTGCCGTCGACATTCTTTCTCTCATGAACTCTTGTAAAGAACTTATCGAGGTCACCTTCACACTCATCAAAAAGCCCTCTGTAAAGATACTTAAGTGCATCCTTTGAGCATCTTCTCGCGCACCCTGAAAAGAGCCTTGAACACTCTTCTGTACTCAACTTATCAAGACCCTCTTCAAGAGCCGTAAACCAATCAGCGAAAAAACCGTTCAATTCGTTTCCCATTTTTCTCACTTAAACTATTATCCTGATAACAGGCTGATCAAAATCAGCATTCTCGTCAAGTCCCTGTCCCTCACGGATCTTCCAGAAACGAAGAGTAAATGATCCCACTGGTTTTAATTCCGGAGCCATCTGACTGCCGTCATCATATGATGCAAAGATCACGAAGTGTTCGTCAGGAAATTTTTCCTTCATCTGGTCTTTCCAACTCTTCATGATACCGACAGTTTTTTCATACATCACCGTAAGATTACCGTCTGAAACATAAACCTCGTTTCCGTCCCATTCATCCCAGGAAAGATCGCTGTCTTCTTTTATTCGAAAACATCCGTTGATCACTCTGTAGTACACTCTTCCGAACTGATCTTTTTTCCTCTCGATATCGTATCCTGAGATCGGAGAAATACCGTCAGTACTCAGTTCACCAAAAAGTTCTTTGGCACTCTCATTAAAAATCATCGATCCTGCTTCCTCTGTTTGTCGAAGTAAAACCGAATTCAGTAACAAGAACTTCCGCAGCCATATCTGCAAAATCAAGATTGGCTCCGAGACTAATGTTGAATAATCCTTCTCCGCCGCCATATCCGACTACAGATGCTTTGCTTCCGCCCGAAACATTTTCGAGGATGACAGTAAGTGCCGCATAGCTGCTGTTTCTGAAAAAGTATTTCTCAATGCAGATAACAAACGCATCTTTCCCGACAGGGTTAGCTATTACACCCACGCCTTCACATTTTGCAGATATACTGTTTGAGATCTCGTAAAAGTTCTTTATTGGTTCTTTTCTATTAAAATAACCGACTTCAGCCATTTTCCTATCCTCATGTATTATTACTATTCACCTGTAAACATCATATAAGAATTTTCCAGATTACTCAACGATATCTCATTAAACCAACATAAATACACTTCGTCTGTAGAAGATGACTCATAATCATTAAGCAACTGATCATATGCATCCTCACTGATCTCATTTCCTTCAGCATCAAAATATGAGTATGTGACTTCTCCCGCTTCATCAGGAACGCCCTTATACCAGAATAAAACTTCAAATACCAAAGTGTTATCGACCAGTGACAATAAGCCATAATAATGATGTGCACCGCCTGACAATCCATAAGATACGATATTCCGACAAATATACTTATTCCCGATATCATCCTGATAGAATTCGAACGGATCATTGTACGGTATTATCATCAGATCAGGACAATCAGACATATTGGTTACGGGACCTTTGTACTCATATTCAAGTTCTTCCAGATCTCCGTCCTCTGTCACCTCAAACAACATCAATTTCGTAACAGGTCCGTTATTAAAACTTGCTACCTTTAGTAACTCGAGATATCCGTCACTGTCCAGATCGGTTACCGCATAGTCAAAGTACCAGTCTTCAACCATTTCGTCAGTCTCGGCAAACGGATGATCTGCGGACCTTTCCCAGGTTTCTTTATTATCGAAAAGCACCTGAAGCTGCCATGAATACTCATCGTCTGCTATAGTTTCGTTTAATGTGGTTTCGGAGCTGTTCTCCGTAAGAACTGTTTCTTCAGATATTTTCTCAACAGTTGATTCCGAAGTTGATTCTTCAATCTTTGCCTCATCAGAAACAACGTTGCTACATCCTGCGAGCACACCAACAAGAAGCGCGCACGCCAAAATAGATTTTTTCATATGTACCTACCTCTTTTATTCCTCTTATTCGAAAACATTATACCAATAATCTCGAAAAATTTAAGAGCAGAGCATAGGCAACGCATATTCAGATCATCCTCGTCTATGAAATATGTGTATAATCACAAGTGTAGATCTTTTTCGAGAGGTATATGAAATATTATGATCAAAAATGTAGTGCTCGACATGGGAAACGTTCTTTTGGATTTTGACCCGGACGTTAGTTTAAATAAATTCTGTTCTTCTGACGAGGAGAAAGAATGCATCAGAAAAGAACTGTTCAAAGGTCCTGAATGGAAGCTGGGCGACAAAGGCGACATCAAGGATAAGGACAGATTCGACCTTGTAAAAGTCAGAGTTCCGGAGAAGTATCACGAGGCATTACGTAACTGCGCCGACAAGTGGACCATCTGCATGAATCCGCTGAGCGGAGCAAAAGAATTCTGCGAGAAAGTAAAGGAAGAAGGCTACGGCATCTACGTTCTGTCAAATGCCAGCGATGCCTTTTACGAGTATTTCCCGAGACTTTTGCCATTGGATTTCTTTAACGGAGTATTTGTTTCCTCCGACTATAAGATGCTCAAACCTGACGTTGAAATATTCAAGACTTTCCTTAACAAATATGATCTAAAGGCCGATGAATGTCTGTTCGTCGATGACATGGAAGAAAATGTTATTGGCGCACAAAAAGCCGGAATGAACACCATCTGTTTCAAAGGTGATTATGAGGAAGTCCTCACTCGAATGAAGAAATGATTTGATAAGATATCCGTTCTTTGACTAATGGTGTAACATTAATATGTAGTTATCCTTTCCACTTGTTCATCAGAGAGGGGCATTACCATTGAAACGTCTGGTCATTCTACAACTCATAGGTTGTCTCTTGTTCACGGGATTTGTTGTCCTTATGTATGTCTTGGGAATCTTCTCACCATTAAGCGTTATAATCTTGTACCTGATAATGGGTCTTTGTAATATCGTAAACGCACGCAATATAAGGAAATGTACGCGATGAAGAAAAAGATCAAGAGCGCCGAAGCAGCTCATTGATCATGTTTTCAACCTATACAGGATTCAGGTCCCTTATAACGAGTCTTTCCGACGGATCCCTTGCCATATTCGATTGCATCTTTCGGACACTGATTAATACATCCCATGCAATGGGTACAGTTCTTTCCCCATACAGGCTTCTTATCGTTCATGCTGATATTGGCGAGCGGACATACCTTGACGCATTTTCCGCATGAGATACACGCATCAGTTGCCTTGAACTTCTTTGCCTTCATGAAGCCCTTGTAGTAAACATCCCTGACCCATTTGGTCATCGCATATTCAAACGACTTGATGACTTTATCGTCTGTCTTCTCTCCGTTCTTGATCATACCTGCGATCTTATCGATATCAGGGATCGCATCATTAACGATCTTTTTGTTCTCTTCAATACTCTGCATCTTAAAAAGTGCGATGTAGTTCTGCGGCATAGCTACCTGTGCAGCGCCCACGTACTCTAATCCCTTTTTCTCACAAAGCTCCGAACATACTCTCGGAGAAATACCCATGGAAACGGCGCATGTTACGATGAAAAAAGCTCTGGCGCCCTTCGGAAAAGTTGCTGACTCTATAAACTCCGTCATTGATCTTGCAGGAGCCGACATATATGAAGGACAAGCGAAAACATACACACCTTCATCAGTGAACGTCGGTGTCTTTTTCTCCTTCGTATAAGTTGTTACGTCGATTGCCTCCTGATCGATTGATCTAGCGATTCGCTCAGCTACGAATCTGCTGTTTCCTGTACCTGAAAAATAAAAAACCATTTAATCCTCTCTTCTCTTAATTGGCATTATCACTCTCTCCATGAACACCCTTGCTCCATCCCTTTTCAATAACATGTTGAGTGTCTTGCTCGAAGGATTACCCTCTACTATCATTCTCTCCCTAAAACTTCTGAGTTTATCTTCGTACTCAGGAACGATCTTTGCTTCACTTACCGATCCGAGATAAGCCTTGATGGAATCCAGCGCCATCTCAGTAAGCTTATCCTCTTCCCCCGATTTGATAAGCGAATACGGCCTTCTCTCCTTGATATACCAATTTTCTTTCTCGGCATAATCAGGAAGAAAACCCCACTTATCGTATACTTCCTTAAGCGAATGGTCAATAAGATCTTCCTCACCGCATCCGTAATACTCTACAAATACGCAGCGTTTCTTCTTCATGCTCATTGCATCGATAAGAAGATACGGAAGGTTCACCACTTCTGACGGCATAAACGACATGGTAATAAGCTCCATGCCCATCTTGGTAGTGGTATGCATCATCATCACATGACCGTATCCGACAATATTATATTGGTCCACGCGGAAACGCATGAGCGGCAACAAAGCCGGATACTTCATGTTGGTATACTCGTCCTCCGGAAGAAGGACAGCATTACTCTTTAACAATATATCTGACGCTTGCTTCTTAAGTTCGCTTATCATTTGGCAAAACTCTTTTTGATGTACTCTGCAAAGCTCATATCGCCTACTTCAGTGTCACCCACCATATCATGTGTAAGTGTCCACTTCGAGAAACGGATGATAGCTTCCTTGCCGTTTTTCTTAAGTTTATTAACGAACGCCAGCATATCAAAGATCGCAGGCGAAGCTCTCTTTATTACAGGCTCCTTGCCTGCTGCCTCAAAGCACATCTTGGCGATCTCTTCGTACGTATATTTTTCCTTGCCTCCGACAGAATACGTCTTATTCTCATCGGTCATGTGCTCGACTATAAACTTTGCGAAGTCTTCCGTGGAAACGATATTAGCATAAACCGGATCTTTACCGAGAAGAGTTACCTTGCCCTTCTCGATCATCGGCTTAAATACTTTGATGATGTCATAGAAATATCCCGTAGGACGATGAATAACATATGTAAGTCCGCTCTTCTTAAGTTCCTCTTCGAAAAGGTATTTTGCATGCACCATCGGAACATCAGGAGCAGAATCAGCCTTAATAACTGAAATATATACGAAGTTCTTAACTCCCGCCTTCTTAGCTTCATTAAGAAGATTTAAGTTGCCCTGAAAGTCAATGTCGTAATTACTTATCGTAGCAGATCCCTTGGTAAGACCGACAGTTGTGATGAGCGCATCAGCGCCGTCACATACTCCCTCAAGAGTCTTTGGATCAGTTACGTCTATCTTCTTGAATTCGAATCCGGATGTGATCCCGATATCCCTCTGAGCCATATCAAGAGCTACTACTTCGTGCCCGTGACCGATCAGTTCCCTAAATACATCAGCACCCAAATTACCATATGCTCCGGCCAAAACAACCTTCATACGTTCACCTCCAAACGAAATCACCTTCAATACAAGTATTATACCGCTAATTCTTTAGGCAGTTATAACGAACTGCGCTGCCATCAGGATATTCAACGATCTCTTTCTCATCCGTAAATCCGCATTTACGATAAAACTCTATCGAGTCATCATCAGTCTGCGCCTTAAGGCTCCGGATGCCCTCAGATTCCATCACCTGCTCTATCATTAGTCTACCTGCTCCCTGACCGCGATAACGTGTAGAAACGGCAATTCCGACGATCTCAGGCACATCCCCCGATTTATCCATGATCATCATTCCGATCTTTTGCTTGGAATCCTCACATACATAGATCTTCAAAGACGGATCAGAGAAGTACTGTTCCATCTTCGCACGGTATTTTTCGAAAGTCGGAAGATACATGCAGGGCGCATATATATTGAATGCCTCCTCCGAGAATAACCAATCCTTATCGTTACATAGCAATACTTTCATATTTCACCCGCATCACTTGATACTGATATTTTATCATTGCCTGTACAAAACAATAAGGATGAAAAAAATTATATGCAGACTGTAACATCCGAATATAAAACTCGTCTATATTTTTAAGATTGATATAATGAAAGAGGAAATATCGGGGAGAAAGCTAATGGAAGATAGCGCGATAATCGAACTGTATTTTGACAGAGACGAAGATGCCATCAATCAGACTGACATCAAGTATGGTTCATACTGCAACACGATAACTTACAACATTCTTCATGATTATCACGACAGTGAAGAATGCAGGAATGACACGTATTTCAAGCTTTGGAATACGATCCCTCCTACACGCCCTCTGCACTTTAAGGCATTCATCGCCAGGATCGCCAGAAATCTCGCGATAGACCTATACGACAAAAAGCACGCCTATAAAAGAGGTGGTGCTTCAGTCGAGGTTGCACTCGACGAACTGGAAGAATGCTTAAGCACATCTTCAAATCCATACGAAGCAGAAGATCAGGTCGTAACAGATTGTCTTAACGCCTTCCTAAGAACCCTCAGCGAAGAATCCAGATTCATGTTCGTACGACGATACTGGTATATGGATACGACAGTTCAGATCGCGTCTTTGATGAACATCAAAGAGAGTAAGGTCCGCGTAACTCTTATGAGGACCAGAGACAGGCTTCGTTCATTTCTGGCAAAGGAGGGTATCAGAATATGAGTTCCAAACGACTTCTGCGTCTTATCGGAAATATTGATGATGAGTTCATCTTAAATGCAGCTGAATACCGTCCGACAAAAGTGAGAAAGCTCCACACGGGACTGGTAATAAGTATTGTTGTATCTGTGGCATGTATCGCAATACTCATTTCAGGGGTTATTAAGTATGTTGATTATGCTCGCAATTATCATCCAAGTTATGAGATGCATCCTCATGGTATTAAATCTGAGAGTATAATATTTTCGGACGATTACTTTGGTACTGAAAGCGAAACAGAAATTATTCCACCCTGGACTTCTGTAGATTTTATTTCAGATATCGATATCGAACTCCGTATAGACAGTATAAACGATTCATCTATAGATGTTTCCTACATAGTAGATGATGATCGTTACACAGACGATAAACTTTATACTTTTGATAACTGTTTCAGGTTAGTCTACAACAATAAAGAAGATTTAATCAAGTCAACACATGCGGATCCTGAAAGCAAGACATTCTTAACATCAGGATCTGAGATCAAATTCACCATAGATATTTCGGACGAGAACAGTCCGCTTAAACCTGGCAATTATACTCTCTATGGTTATGTATTCAACGAAAACGGAGA
The DNA here is from genome assembly GCA_947303255.1 of uncultured Clostridia bacterium. Taxonomy (GTDB): domain Bacteria; phylum Bacillota; class Clostridia; order Saccharofermentanales; family Saccharofermentanaceae; genus Saccharofermentans. The sequence continues at coordinate 24,321 of CAMYXL010000033.1, forward strand.
TTATAATTTTCTAAAAGCAGAATTCACGGTACCAGATGACGGCATTTACCCTTAAACTTTTTCGATACGTAAGAAGGCATTTTGTACCCACTTAATAAGTGCGTCAAATTCCTTGTCAAAATCGTAGTCATCAGGAAGGTCTGCTATCTCCAACACCTTCCTGTCTTCTTCTGATACAGTCTCTTTAAGTTCCTTCTTCGTCAAGATGAACTTCCCGTTCTCGAGATAATAAAGATTCTGGATCAGATAGAATAAGCCCTTGCTCGTACCGCGAAGCTTCATGACACTTTTCTCGCGGCCCGAATGAATGTAGCGGTGACAGAGTTCATGATAAAGATTACCGAGGCTTAACTTCACGTAGTTGATCTCGTCCTCGCGTGATGCCGAAGGAAGATAATCATCCAATCTTCCGAGGATATCCTTGGTCGTATAACGAAGCTGACAGACCTCCAGCGGATTCCATCTTACCATCTCATCTTTACCGCAGATAAAACCACATGACTTATCGCTGTCGCCGATCCTTTCAATGATATCCCTGTAGTCATCCATATCCTTCACAGAGAACTGATCGATTATGACCATGATATCTATATCACTGTTCTCATGTGCCTCGCCGCGAAGATAGCTTCCCTGAAGCCCTACATAAAGAAGCCTTTTCTCGAAAACACTTTTACACTCGGCAACGAATTTCTCCAAGTATTCATTTATGTCTATCATTTATAATCTTCCTTTCATTTCATTACAGACCTATACGTTTTTCAAACCTGAACATTCCGTCTGACATCAGATCTTCTTCAGAACCATCACGATCCGGATCGTTAGGATCAGTGTGATATTGATTATAGAACTCAACTATATGAAAACCGCAGCGGTTAACGTAAAAGTGTATGTTCCTCTTCTCAAAATATGGCGTAACCGTCTCCCAGATCTTTACTTCTGAATGAAGTTTTTCCATCTCGCACCACGCCGAATAACCTATACCTTTGCTGTGAACACTCGGTGATACAAAAAGAAGATCCAGGTCTCCCTTATCCCCTTTAACATTTACAACCATTCCTCCGACAAACATTCCGTCACAAACGATTCTATATGCTTCACCATTGTCGATCGATCGTTCGATCGTCTCTCGTGATATTATCTGACCATCATCTTCAAAATGTTCATCTCTAACTCCGAATTCCTCCAGAGCACCATAGTTAAACGCTTCCTGGTTATCCCTGATAAACTGTTCCCTATCCTCATCCGTTAGAGGTACTAATCTTACTTTAGCCATAGAACATCACCCTCTGATCACTATCCAAAAATATCCATCATCCCAAAAGATCTGCGAGAGTATCTTCAGGTTCTACCGGCACCCAGTGACCTTCAACACAGATCTTCGGACCAATTTCTTTGATCTTATCAGCAAGTTTACCTGCCAGGACTTTGTCCTTCTGCCCGTTCGGATACTGAGGGCAGGTAGAATCACCCAAGAAGAGCACTTCATCTTCGCATACATATACGAGCGTTGAATCATCCGTGTGCGGAGATTCAGACTCTAAAACTCTGACTTTGCAGCCTCCAAGGTCCAGCATCATCTCTCCAGAATAGACCATATCAGCCAAGGTCACGATGACGTTACGGTTACCTTCATACTCTTTTCTTACGCTCTCACCTATGGAGAAAAACACATCAGGACCGTTAGATTCGATCTTGTTTTTCCATTCTTCCAGATGCTTGTTTGTCTTTTCATTTGCGAGACAAAGGCCATTAACTTTATGCATTGCAAAAGTATGATCCCAATGCCAATGAGTTAGGACCGTAAGCTTAGGAAGCGTCAATCCTTCTTTCTCCAACAAAGAGTAAAACTCTCCAATATGAACTTCGGAATGCCCTGCATCTATAGCAAGGCTCCAGTTATCACCTTTGACATATCCGAGATTAGGACGATCCCTTTCTTCTTCATGAGTCATATACCAAATATGCTCGGTTAGTTTTTTCAGTTCCATAAATTTGTCTCCTATCAGATCATCTTCGCAAAAGCCACGTTATTCGTAACTTCAACAAAGCCGTTTTTCTTATAAAATTCATACGCAGGAACATTCGCATCAGTTAGCAGAAAGATCTGCTTAAGTCCCAGTTCCTTGATCGCTTTCTCGATCTCCTGAATAAAGAATGTTCCGGCACCACTACCTTGCCTATTAGTCTTAATGCAAAGCTCGTTGATTATATATTCCGTTCCCCTGAACCAGTGCTTGATATATCCCATGGAAAGTCCGATCATCTCATCACCATCGAAAAGTCCATATGTCAATGAGTAACCCTGACCGACAAGATCGTTAATATACATATCAAGCTGCTTTTCATCTGACCAATCATCATTCCACGGTTCCTTGGTAAAGACGCCCGTGAATACCTCTTTGATCAACTCTTTATCTTCTATATTTAATCTTTTACAGACGTACATATTATTTCTCCAATTAAATGTTAGTTATATCCTCTTCGTTTTGCTTCCTCTATCAGTCTTGGTTGTATCAGAGGATATGTCCATTCCGTCGGAAGATCATCCAGCAAAACTACCTTTTCCATCTCACTGTGAAGTTCTTCTTCAAACTTGCTGATCCTCGCGAAATACAGTTTCCCGTACATCTCTTCACCGGTTGCATTTACTCTGTTTTTTCCGGTCACGGAATAAACGCAAACAGGTTCGATCTCGAACTCAATCGCACCCGTCTCTTCATAAAGTTCTCTTTTTGCCGTATCTTCAACGGATTCACCGATTTCCCTGTGTCCTCCCGGCACTTCGTAAGTGTCTCTTTCCTTGTGTTTGCAGAACACCCACTTGCTGTTACACTTTGAAATAATCACGGCAAACTGAATTAACTTATCATCTGCCGTGTCGTAAAACTTAACTTCCATATGTTTACCTTTTACTGTCTTCTTTCCATTTATTGATTATCCATCTCTGACACTCGTTCTGTTTCAAAGAACCAAGAACTATATCTTTATTCTCTCTTACATTGATAACACGTCCGCTATCATATACAGTCTGAATAGAATAACTGCCATCAATATTCATTTTCAAATACCAATTTTGAGCTAACGGGTGATCTGTAGGATACTGCAGACCAATCATATTACCTTCAGTATCCCACGCATTATTCAGATCTATACGCATATTCGGTATATCTTTTGGAGAAAGGATATATCGTCCGTTTCCATTATAGCGGATAACCCATACACACGGATATTCAGACACAGTCAATCTCGGTTCGTTAGACTGACCAGTCAGATAACAATTCGATACTTTTTCCTGAATGGTAAAATATCCGACATTAAACAGATTGCGTTTAATGAGCGGCCACATCTTCGGATACATTCCGACATGCTTAGTAATTCCGTTAACCGTATAAGGTAATCTACCCTTCAACACGAGCTTATAGAATTCAAAATAATCGTAATCGTTTTCATACGAAATGTATTCCTTATATCCCGGATATAGACGAGGACCCTGATATGCATGAGTTCTAGGATAATCAATCCCAAGGATCTTTCCTAAACACTCAAATTGATGCATCCATTCGTGTACTGCTACAGCAGTCGCATAAAGCGAAGGAACGTCGGGATCTTCCAACGGATAAGAACCCTCTTTGGGAATCGTCAGATCAAATGTTGAATAAGGTATCACATCAGAAATATTAGCGGTAGCAAGACCAAGTGCAACTATATCATCTCTGAATCCTCTCTTAAGCGCATTCCTGAAAATATTATCTTTGCCTCTGGTCTGAATAGTTGTAAAGATCGTATCAACTCTAAGATCACTAATACATTTTTCTACCAAAGGATATACGGTCTCACTTGCCAGATACAAAGGTCCGTCATTCCTTAGCTTCGTAAGTGGAACAGGCTCCTCGATAAAACGAAGATCGACCGTTATTTCCAGATTATGATCTGTGATCTTTTCAACAGACTTCATAAAATTCAGAGTAACATCCTTAAGATATCCTCGATCGAAATCATTCATCCTATAATCGAAATACTCATAAGTTACATGTGTAAAAGCAAGCCAAAGAACATTATATTTGATCGGTTCACTTAACGGTGTATGATCTTCCGAATTATATTGTTCGATAGCTTCATTCATCATTCTTTCACACGAAGAAGAAACAGCAGCAAAATAATCCCTGTCATCACCTGTAACAAATCCGTCTTCCGACTTATTTATCTTTCTGAAAAAATCACTTATCATAAAAAGCTCGTCCTGCTTTTCTAACCTCAACTACTTCATATCCGCCTTCTTCATAGATGCGTCTTGGTGTCTCGCCATCCGGCCAAAGATATGAATAAGTTATCCCGTTTTGCTTACACCATTCGACAAAAGCATGAAAAAGTGCTCGCCCTGCTCCTATTCCCCTGTGCTTTTTTGAAACGAGAAGATAATCGATCCTGCATGCCCTATCAGACCGATGACCATATAAAAGACCAACTGTCTTTCCATTTATGCAGGCACCGAACATCCAGCTTCCCGGATTAGCGATAGAAATCTTCGCAACCCTGATCTCCCACGGTTCTTCCGCATCCAGGAAAACCGTTTCCAATTCGTCACTCCACTTGGCGATCTTCACGATCTCAATATCAGGATTAGGAACGATCTTATTCTCTCCTGTCGGAAGCATAAACTCCTGTAATTCGATCCAGTTCTCAAACCCTGCCTCAGTCAGTTCATCTTTAATCTCACCAAACCAGCCGTCATCCAGCATGGACTGATAGATGATCGGACGCATCCCTTTCGACTTATAAAATGCGATAATATCGGAAAGCACAGCATTAAGATTGTCGATCTTATCTTTATAGATCACCGCATGATTTGAATCGTACGAATCCTTGTTCTCTTCGTTATAGAACAGAATGCCGTACGGCCTTTCCACGTATCCGGTAAATACCTTCGGGAACAGATCCTCTTCGATGTATGCGTTATTCAAATCCAATTTATCATCTCTCCTTCAACTCAGGATAGTAGCTGTTACTCCTCATAGTGAAGCTTACCCGCCGCTCCCCAACTCTCGTAATTGCATGACTCTATATAGGATGGTGTTAGTATATCCTGCTGCCATGTATCCATATCTCTGTATATCTCAGGTTGTCCGTTAATTTCGGATATATTCAATACCAAGATATACTTATCAGAAGCGTCATCTACCAGAGTATAAATGCGGATATTTATATTTCCGTCAACATAACCAAGACAGTCTCTTATGTAATCGGAATTCATTTTTCCTTTTACTTTTCCATATAAAGAATATGTCTTTCCGTCAATTCTGATATCAACCGATCCAGTGTCTCTATTTTTTTCGAGTTCGTACGACTGAGCATTATCCGGGAGCTCATATGCCTTGTCAAACCACTTCATAGAACATCCCGTCAAAAGAAGTATGCTACACAATATAATCACTACAGCTTTAAATAATTTCATATGTTTTCCCTTTTTCCTTAAGCACAAAAAGAATGTGGTTTCATCTTCATATAAACACATTCTTTTTGCTCTACAGATTATATCATTTTCCGAACAATTTGACTGTTATCCTTAGTTTAGGATCGTCATACTCGGCCGAGATGGTTCCGTTCATCTGTTCAGTGAGCTGCTTTGCAATGGACAGTCCGAGACCCGTTGATTTATTGGCCGATTCAACAGTATAGAATCGGTCAAAAAGCCTGGAAACCACCACATTATCCAAGGTCTTTGAAGCATTCTCGAAAACGATCTCCCCATCAGTATCCATGGTAACTTTAAGATCACCTTCAGAATACTTTAGAGCATTACTAATTATATTTTCGAAAACACGATTCAGCGCACCCTCATCGACTTCTCTGAGCACCTCTTCTTCCGGAAGTTCGATCTCAGGTTCGATACCCTTTTCCTTCATCGAACCGTAGAATCCCAGAAGACTGTTTTCGAGAATAGAAACAACATTGACCTTAGTAAGAACAAGTTCTTTTGCTGAAGTGACGATGCTATAGCTTAGTAGTTCTTCCATGAGCCTTTTCAATGCATCCGTTCTGTCGTTAATCAGATTCAGATATCTTGTTCCCTTATCACTCATTTCCTCACGAGACAAAAGCTCCGTATAACCGCATATAGCAGTTAACGGAGTACGAAGATCATGTGAGATATTTGTTATCGCTCTTTTAAGTTCATCGTCGCCTTTCTTGCACCTTAAATGCTCATTACGAAGGTTTAGGAGCTCATCATTAATGACACCTGTCAGATAACACAAATCCTTATCACGTGAAGAAACAGTTATGAGAGTATTAGTATCGGTCTTGAGCCAGTCTTTAAGATCATCTGCGATCCCCCTGGATGACGCCTTCATGATGCCTATCTTTATACATAGCAAGATTATGATCACAGATAACAAAAAGACTAATGCCCAAACCATACTAAAGCTCTCCTTATTTAAGATCCTTACGTCGGAATACGATAATACCCGCAGCCGATGTAAGAACAGTTATTACAATGTCGCTTACGACCATTTTTTTCCATTTATCCGGAATATTCGAATTGCTTATATTTACAGCCTGTGAAGACGGAAGAATAACGTCAAAGAATTCAAATGTTTTTCTCTCAGAATCCGACAGAACGGAATCACTCTTATATACTTCACCGCTTTCTTCGACAAGAATACTATAATCCCTTTCGACTTCTCCCCTGGCAATTCTGTCTTCTTCCAATGATACGTGAACAAGCATTCCGAACATGAAGATGACAAATGCAGCAAGAAGAGACAGCACTGCCGTGACAGCCTTATTAGGAATAAGGATAGAGATCATGCTATAAAGTGAAGCTACAGCGATCATGATAACCATACCTATTAACTGAACACAGATAAGCTTCTCGATCGGTGTCTCAAAAGCCGGGAAATATGTATATCCGAATATGCATATCGGGATCACATAGATTACATAGAGAACAAGTGTTCCGACTACCGAGATGATCAGATTAGACAGGTAAATATTCATTCTGCTATGGCCAACACTTATCTTGTTTCTCAATGTCTGATCGGAATACTCTCTTCCGATAAACAGTGAAATAAAAACAGGCGCTATCAATTGCAACATTACAGGACCTGAACTGATGATACCATCCAGAGTGGTTCTCGGAAGGTTCGGATAAGAGATGCTGTCAATGATCCTAGTAGCTACCAGGAAAAGAGAGTATAACAGGCAAAACAAAGCTGCTAATCTGTAAATAAGACTTTTGAATAATTTGGAAAATCCGGCATCGAGGAGATTGATCATTTTGCCTCACCTCCCACCAGAGATATATAAAAGCTCTCAAGACTTTCATCATGATTATCAACAGTCAACAATTCACAGTTATCTTTGTCGAGCTCCAAAGTCAGTTTGGTGATACTGACAGTCTCATATATGTCGCATATCTTGTCATCAATAAGCTTATAATCAACACCCATTTCATCAAGTACTCTGACGAGCACATTCATATCTGTAACAGATACTCTCATGCATTTGCGGCAGGATGCTTCCAGCTCTTCAGCACTCATCTCCCTAACTATCTTTCCATTGTCAATAAACCCATAGCAGGTTGCAAGACGGGAAAGCTCATCAAGAATATGTGACGAGATGAGAATAGTTATGTTTCTGTCATGATTAAGTTTTAACAGCAATTCTCTGATCTCGATTATTCCTTGCGGATCAAGACCGTTTATCGGTTCGTCTAAGATCAGGAAATCCGGATTGCCGCACAAAGCCACTGCGATACCTAGTCTTTGTCGCATACCCAAAGAAAAGTTCTTTGCTTTCTTATTTCCTGTGTTTTCCAATCCAACAATCTTTAATATCTCATCAATTCCCTTCATATTAGGGATCCCCAGTACCTTGTACTGCAGGCGAAGGTTTTCTCTGGCGGAACAGTCAAGATAGATTGAAGGTGTTTCAACAACTGCTCCGATCCTTCTTCTCGTTTTGAAGATCTTAGGATCATTGCTCTTTACTCCGTAGAGTTCAAACTCACCTTTTGTCTCAAATTGAAGTCCGCAAATAATTCGGATAAGCGTAGTCTTTCCTGCGCCGTTCTTTCCGACGAATCCGTAGATAGATCCCTTCGGAACGTGCATAGTAAGATTATCAAGTGCCTGAAAGTTTCTATATTTTTTTGTCAGACAATTAGTTTGTAAAGCGTATTCCATTTCGTTTTACCTCCTTTGCTGACACGAGTATAGACAGTATTCGTCAAGAATCAGGTCAAGAAATACGTCAAGATTTAGTCAAGATTTTCCGCTGACAAATTTAAATCCGATTCCCCACACAGTCTCAATATGATCCCTGCCGCTGATTTCCATGAGTTTTCTTCTAAGGTTGCTGATATGTTGCTTCAAAGATCTCTCCGTACAGTCAGGAGTATCGTAGGAAATCTTTTCGAGAAGGACACTTCTTGAGATAACCTGATCAGGATTACTCATTAGCAGCTTCAATATAGCCTGCTCTGTACGGGTAAGCTTTACGGGAACTTCGTTAACGGTTACTTCAGAGGACAATCCATCGATCCTTATTTCACCTTCAGAGATCGAGAGATCATCCGACTTATTCTCGGATTTTCTGAGTTGAACCGTGATCCTTGCCAGAAGTTCCTTAGGGTCAAATGGCTTAGTAAGATAATCAGAGGCACCGGACAATAGAAGATTTACTTTATCTGACGTATCAGCCTTAGCACTTAAAACAATGACAGGAATATTCTTGATATGCTTCATGACTTCTTCGCCGGTTAATCCCGGAAGCATCAGATCAAGCAAGATAAGATCTACATTATTCTTCTCCAGAAGAAACAACGCTTCTGTTCCGGAATATGCGCGCAAAACAGAGTATCCCTCTTCATTCAGGATCTCTTCCAGCATATCTCCTATATGTACATCATCATCTATAATCGCTATATTTTTCATCTTGTTGTACTCTAACACAATAAAAGATGCTGCTCAACACAGCATCTTTTAAAATTTGACTAGGTCTTGCAAATGAGACCCATTCACGTTTCTGAGGGGAATCGAACGACTCTCTTTGTAAGGTATGTTTAGGATATAATCATCACATCATTCCTACAAATTAGAATCTGTCTTATCCATCAACTGAAAAATACTGTAATTCCTCAAATGCATCATCTAAGAACTCAAACTCAAAAATATGCACATTGTCAAAACTCTGTTCAATATACGAAACTCGGCCATTATCATAATCGATAATTGGCTTACCAATCTTTTCTTTTACAGTTTCCACATCAATATCACCATACATCTGCTGCAAATCAGGTAACATAAATTCAGCAATGGCATCTAGATGTAAGCGATAATTTTGCGTAAGCACATCCACAACATTGCTTATATCATCATCTGGTTCTTCATCCCAAGCAAAAATAAGTCCGTCTTTTTCAAATATGAATTGTCCTAAATCTTCGTTAAATTCCATTTATGCCTCCCAATGGTAAAATACTTGTTTCTTCATTCTACAATCCAATTATACTATTACAAAATACCGCCCGACCTTATAAGATCAAGCGGTATCTGTTTTTTTTTGACTAGGTCTTTCAAATGAGACCCATTCACGTTTCTGAGGGGAATTGAACT
>CAMYXL010000034.1 GCA_947303255.1 uncultured Clostridia bacterium
TTCTTGCTACAGCAGGTAACAACAGACTCGGTGGTGATGACTTCGATAACAAGATCGTTGATTATCTCGTAGATACATTCAAGCAGTCTGAGGGCGTTGACTTGAGATCCGATAAGATGGCTATGCAGCGTCTCCGTGAGGCAGCTGAGAAGGCTAAGATCGAGCTTTCAGGTGTTGCTACATCCAACATCAACCTTCCTTACATCACAGCTGATGCAACAGGTCCTAAGCACCTTGATATCACACTTACAAAGGCTAAGTTCGATGAGCTTACAAGTGATCTCGTAAAAGCAACAATGGAGCCTGTACAGAGAGCAATGAGCGACTCCGGATTGAACGTATCCGATATCGATAAGATCCTCCTCGTTGGTGGTTCCACAAGAATCCCTGCAGTTCAGGACGCAGTTAAGACATTCTTCGGCAAAGAGCCATTCAAGGGCATCAACCCTGATGAGTGTGTTGCTATCGGTGCAGCTATCCAGGCAGCAGTTCTCACAGGTGACGTTAAGGGCTTGCTCCTTCTCGACGTTACACCTCTTTCACTCGGTATCGAGACACAGGGTGGTGTATGCACAAAGATGATCGAGAGAAATACAACGATCCCTACAAAGAAGAGCCAGGTATTCTCTACAGCAGCAGATAACCAGACACAGGTTGACGTACACGTACTCCAGGGCGAGCGTGAGATGGCTGCTTACAACAAGACTCTCGGTAACTTCATCCTTGACGGTATTGCACCTGCTCCTCGTGGAGTACCGCAGATCGAAGTAACATTCGATATCGATGCAAACGGTATCGTTAATGTTAGCGCAAAGGATCTCGGCACAGGCCGTGAGCAGAAGATCACTATCACAGCTTCTTCCAACATGAGCGAAGAGGAGATCAACAAAGCTATCAAGGAAGCTGAGCTCCACGCTGCTGAGGATAAAGAGCGTAAAGAGAAGATCGACATCAAGAACCAGGCTGAGTCCACTGTTTACCAGACAGAGAAGACATTGAACGAGATCGGCGACAAGGTTTCCGAGGAAGACAAGGCTCCTGTTAAGGACGCTCTCGAGAAACTCAAGGATGCAATCTCCAGAGATGATTCTGCAGCAATGAAGGCTGAGACAGAAAATGTTACACAGGCTTTCTACAAGGTAAGTGAGAAGCTTTATTCTCAGGCAAACCCTAACGGCGGTCAGCCAAATCCACAGGATTTCACAGGCTACGGCGCACAGGGTGCAGGTCCTGACATGGGCGGTGCTCAGAATACCGGAGATGACGGTTTTAAGAGCGCAGGCGGCGATTTCTAATTCGCGATAACTTTAGAGAATTGACGGCGGAAGCTGACGCTTTAAAGGGCGTCGGCTTCTCGCTTGTAAATTGGAGGAATAACTTTGGCTGATCAAAAACGTGACTACTATGAGGTCCTTGGCGTAAATAAGAACGCCACAGATGACGAGCTTAAAAAAGCCTACCGTCAGGTAGCCAAGAAATACCATCCTGACTTGAATCCGGGTGATAAGGAAGCAGAAGCTAAGTTTAAAGAAGCAAACGAAGCATATGCTGTTCTTTCCGATGCAGATAAGAGGCGCAAGTATGATCAGTTCGGTCATGCAGGTGTTGACGGAAACGGATTCGGTGGAGGAGCCGGCGGATTCTATGGTGCAGACATGGACTTCAGCGATATCTTCAGCTCCATTTTCGGAGGAGGATTCGGAGGTTCTTCGAGAAGAAGAAGCGGTCCTCAGAAGGGTGCTGATCTCAGATACGGAATGAACATTTCATTTATGGAAGCTGCATTCGGTGTTGAGAAAGATATAACAATTGATAAAGAAGACGTATGTAATGTCTGTAACGGTTCAGGTGCACAGCCGGGAACATCCCCTGAGACATGTCCTACATGTCGCGGTTCCGGACGCATCCAGCAGCAGACTCAGACACTCTTCGGTATGACGATGGTTACAAAAGACTGTCCTGCATGTCAGGGCAGAGGAACAGTTATTAGAACTCCTTGTACCAACTGCCGCGGAAGAGGTAGAACAAAGATCAGAAAGAGTATTCACATCAAGGTACCGGCAGGTGTCGATACCGGTAACAGAATGCCGATAAGAGGCGAAGGTGAGCCTGGTACAAAGGGCGGACCTTACGGTGATCTTTACGTTGAATTCAAGGTTGCTAAGCACGATATCTTCTCCAGAAGCGGTGCTGATACATATTGTGAGGTTCCGATCTCATATGCTCAGGCTGCACTTGGCGGAGAGATCGAGGTTCCTACTATCGACGGTCCTATGAAGTACAGCATCAAGGAAGGCACACAGCCTGGTGATACTGTTGAATTCAGAGGCAAGGGTATCCCTTATATCAACAGCAACGGAACAAGAGGTAAGCATACCTGTAAGTTCATAGTTGAGGTACCTACAAGACTCAGCGAAGATCAGAAGAAGCTCCTGAGATCTTTTGAGGGAACATTGACTGAGAGAAACTACGCTAGGAAATCCGGCTTTTTCAAGAAAGTCAAAGACATTTTCAGATAAGGAAATAATTTATGCAGTGGGTTGAGATAACAATAGTTACCACTGAGGATGCATCTGATGCTATCTGCGAGATGCTCGCTCAGATCGGAGCAGACGGTATTGCCGTTTGTGATCCATATGAGATCAAGAGGATAATCGAAGATCCTGATTCGCTTTCATATGCGGATGACGGATATATTGATTCGCTCGGAACGGATGTAACTATCAACGCATACTTTGCTGAGTTTGATGAAGGCATCAGACTCGGACCAAAGAGCGAAGAGTATGAAAATCCTGAAGGCATCGGAAGGATCTATGCCAATATCGGAACCAAGACAGTTCCGACAGAAGATGCCATGAATCTCATCAAAGAGCGCCTTGCGGATATCGGACAATTCCTTGATGTAGGTAAGGGCTTTACCGGATATAAGTACGTCAAGGATGAGGATTGGGAGATCATCTGGAAAGCAGATTATAAAGCTTTCCGTATCTCCGACCGTATCGTTATCTGTCCTTCCTGGGAAACTGTTGAGACTGATGATAAGACTGAAGTCGTTTATCTTGATCCGGGTTCTGCATTCGGAACAGGAACACATGAGACAACTTCCATGTGTGCTGAACTTCTTGATAAGAATTTAAATCCTGATGATAAGCTTTTGGACCTTGGAACAGGTTCAGGCATATTGGCGATCATCGCAGCGAAACTCGGTTGCAAGAATATCGAAGCGATCGATATCGACAGACTCGCTGTTGACGTTGCAAAGGATAACTGCGAGAAGAACGGCTGTGAGTTCATTGACTGTTATGCAGGTGAACTCAAAGACGCCAAATCCGACAAGTATGATATAATCGTAGCGAATATTATCGCGGATGTTATTTGTGCTATTGCACCTGACATTCCTTCTAAGATAAAGGACGATGGATTTTTCCTTTGTTCGGGTATAATAAATACTAAAGCAGACAGAGTTGAGAAAGCTTTGACTGACGCCGGGCTAAAGATTTGTGAGACATGCAGTAAGAACGATTGGATGGCATATATCTGCAGAAAATAACCGGGAGGGGTGCCTTGGTGGACAAATTATACATAGTGATTCCTGCATATAACGAATCAGCTAATATCTGCGCATGCGTTAATGATTGGTATCCTGTAGTTGAAGCACATAATGAGAGCGGTGAATCCAGATTGGTCATTATCAATGACGGATCTAAGGATAATACTCTTCAGATCCTCATGGAATTAGCCAAGGATCGTCCGCTTCTTGTCCCTCAGACAAAACCTAACGGTGGTCACGGTTCCACAGTTTTATTTGGTTACCGATATGCTATCGATAACAAAGCGGATTTTGTTTTCCAGACAGATTCCGACGGTCAGACTGAACCATCCGAATTCGAGCAGTTCTGGCAGCTTCGTAATGAATATGATGCTATCCTCGGAGAGCGTGTAAAAAGAGGCGACGGCAAGAGCAGAAAGTTTGTTGAGAACACAGTATGCTTTTTGCTCAGGATCATCTTCAAGGTCAAGGCAAAGGATGCTAACGCACCGTTCCGTCTCATGAAGACTTCCGTTGTTGCGAAGTACATCGATAAACTTCCGAAGGATTTCAATATCCCGAATATCATGTTCACGACTTACTTCCTTCATCACAAGGATAAGGTTAAGTTTATCCCGATAACTTTTAAGTCCAGGCAGGGCGGAACCAATTCCATCAACATAAAAAAGATCGTCAAGATCGGCTGGAAAGCCGTAGGCGATTTCAGAAAACTAAAAAAAGAGATCGACGATTGATTATGAGCAGTGAACAGATCCTGATACTGGAAGACGATATTGAACTTAACAGAGGACTTTGTACCGCCTTCAAAAATGACGGTAAGTCTGTTGTTTCCGTTAGAACAATCAAATCAGCAGAAGAGCAGTTGTCTATACTTACACCTGCTCTTGTTTTATTGGATATAAATCTTCCTGATGGCTCGGGTCTTGATCTTCTTCGAAAAATAAAGTCCCAGAAGCCTGATCTTCCCGTTATCATGCTTACCGCAAATGATACGGATGACGACATCGTAAAAGGATTTGAATTCGGCGCTGATGATTACATCACAAAACCGTTTTCGCTTTCTGTCTTAAGAGCGAGAGTAAATTCCAAATTAAAAAGGACCACCAAGGATGAAAGCGTTATCAATATTGGCGATTATTCTTTTGATTTCTCGCAGATGAAATTCAAAAAAGGCGATGACATTTTGGAACTCAGTAAGACCGAACAGAAGATCTTAAAGATATTGGTCCTCAATAAAGGTGCGACGGTAAGAAGGGAAGACCTTATCGATAAGGTATGGACTGACGGTTCCGAGTATGTTGACGATAACGCACTTTCTGTTTCCGTTAAGCGCCTCAGGGATAAGCTTTCCACCGACAGGATCAAGACAGTTTACGGAATAGGCTATAGCTGGGTGAACGAATGATAAAAGATGTATTGGCTGTTGTCGGTATAGTTCTTTTTATTGCCGCCGTCATCATCGTGATCGTCGACCGTATCCGTATGCAAAGACTCATCGATTCTCTTACCAAGATGCTCGATGATGCGATCGAGGGTGAATTTAACGAGACCAGGTTTGATGAAAGTTCCGAGTCTTTTCTTGAGTCGAAGCTTTCGGAATATCTTTCCAATTCTTCTTTGTCAGCTCAAAAAGTCGAGGAAGAAAAAGATAAGATCAAAGCGCTTATCTCAGACATATCCCACCAGACCAAAACTCCGATCGCCAACCTCATGCTCTATAGCGATCTTCTGGCTGAAGACGATATTCCCGAGAATGTTCGCGAGAAGGTCGATTCCATAAGATCACAATCCGAGAAACTTAAGTTCCTCATAGATTCGCTTGTTAAGATGTCGCGTCTCGAAAACGGCATCATTGCCTTAAGCGTTTCAGAGACAGATCTTTATGATCTCATCTCAAGTGTTTGTGACGAGCTTTCTTCAAAGGCAAAGGAGAAAGGTCTGGAACTTATCTGCGAAAAGACTGACATAAAAGTTAAGTGCGATCCTAAGTGGACCTATGAGGCATTTTTAAACATCATCGACAACGCCATCAAATATACCGATAAGGGACAGATAAAACTTTCGGTAAAGAACTATGAGATGTACGCGAAGACCGACATCGAAGATACAGGTATTGGAATTCCCGAAGAAGAACTTACGAAGATCTTCGGAAGGTTTTCGAGAGGAAATAATGTCATGCAGAAAGAGGGCGTCGGAATCGGCCTTTTTTTGACAAGAGAGATAGTTACGGGCGAGGGCGGCTATGTGACCGTCAGATCAAAAGAGGGAGAAGGTTCTTGCTTTTCTGTTTTCCTTCCAAAAGCATAAATCTTTCAAAACTGTCATAATTTGTTTTCGACAGGAAAGATTTGAGAAAGAATCGATTGCGATAATGAGATCACGATCGGTAATTAATGTGCAAAGAAAGGAAAGAATATGGAAATTCTTAAAACAGAAAATCTTGTTAAAACATACGGAAAAGATGACAGCGCAGTACACGCATTAAGAGGCGTGAACATCGGCATCAACAAAGGCGAGTTTGTTGCAGTCGTAGGAACATCGGGAAGCGGCAAATCGACACTTCTTCATATGCTCGGAGGATTGGACAGACCGACTTCCGGAAAAGTATACGTTGACGGTAATGACATCTTCTCTCTTAAAGATGAGAAACTTACGATCCTTCGAAGAAGGAAGATCGGATTTGTTTTCCAGTCATTTAACCTGGTTCCGATCCTGAACGTAAGAGAGAATATCTTGCTTCCTCTCGAACTTGACGGAGTTAAACCTGACAAAGCTCACATCGATAACATAATCGAGACATTGGATCTCGGAAGTAAGCTTACTAAGCTCCCGTCCCAGCTATCCGGAGGACAGCAGCAGAGAGTAGCGATCGCGAGAGCCCTTGCCGGAAATCCTGCAGTCATTCTCGCGGATGAGCCGACGGGAAATCTCGACAGCAAGACATCCCAGGATGTCATGAGCCTATTTCGGATCACGGCGAACAAGTTTAACCAGACGATAGTCATGATCACACATAACGAAGACATTGCCCAGACGGCCGACAGGATCATAAGGATCGAAGACGGTCAGGTCGTAGAGCGCGTGTAAAAGAGGTGTACCATGAGAAATCGCAGCAGAAAGGTCCTGAACAGATTAAGTCTAAGATCTGTCCTGACCTCCAAGAAACAGAACCTTATAACGATCTTCGCGATCATGCTGACCACAATACTTTTCACATCGCTTTTCACGGTGTTCTTCTCCCTTGACAGGACCATCGACCTTCAGAACAAAAAGGACGTCGGCTACAGAAGTGATGCCTGTGTTTATTATGTCGATGATGACCTGTACGAGAGCATCGAAAACAATAAGAGGGTCAAAGATGTCTGTAAAGGATTATTCCTCGGATACAGCGAGATCGGTGATACGGTCTTTGTAGTAAACGGTGACGAGGACTTCGCTAAGACATGTTTCTGCTATCCGAAGGAAGGGCAGATGCCTCAAAACAAAAATGATGTTGTTATCAGCAAGACTATCCTGGATACTTTGGATGTTCCGAAAAAGATCGGAACTAAGATCGAACTTGAATATGGCGTTGCAGATCCGGACGGCGTGATAGAAGTCATTAAAGATGAGTTTACCATCTGCGGATTTTCCGATAATGCCTCAAAGATGATCCTTGTATCAGATGATTACGCTAACGACATAATGTCGACCTATAAGCTGGATAAGGCTTCTCAAACAGAAGCGTTCATTAACTTCAGATCTTCTGCTAAAGTCGTTGAGCAGACGGAGATCTTCAGGGAGCAACTGGGCCTTGAAGAAGGCCGTATGATGGCTAACGGAGTGTACTTGGCAGATACAGGTACGATAGATGACGAGGGCGTAGTTACGATCGTTGTCTTCATCATGCTCATAGTTGTTACGGGATTTCTTATAATCTATAACATCTTCCAGATAACTGTTGCAGGAAAGATCAGAAACTACGGTCTACTTAAGACAGTCGGAGTAACCTCCAAACAGCTTCGTAAGATCATCATGGGTGAGGCTTTTATCCTCTGTCTCATAGCTGTCCCTCTGGGACTTGTTTCAGGCTACTTCGTCGGAAACAGCCTTATTCCGACTATCCTTCAGAACACCACTTACGGTAAGGACCTGGAGATCATCAGCGGTTTTAATATCTTTGTATTCCTTGGTGCTGCGGCATTCTCCGTTTTCACCGTATGGATCTCGAGCCTAATTCCTGTTCGAAAAGCATCGAAGGTTTCTCCGATCGAAGCTTTGCGCTACAGCGATGTAAGAGTTTCAGAGAAAAAGCATTCTTCCAACCGTGCAAAGATCCCTGCAATGGCTCTTTCCAATCTCGGAAGAAACAAGAAAAGGACCGGCATGGTACTTCTTTCACTTGCCCTCGCACTTGTAGTGTTCAACTCTTTGTGCGCCCTCATGGGAAACGTGGATGTTAATCAGTATGTCCACGCAGCAGCTCCTGACATGGACTTTACGGTCGGTACCACTGAATACTTCCAAGGCGACGTGAATACCTCTCTTTCCGACCGTGAGATCGAGACGATCAAATCCCACATCGATACAGAACATTGCGGATGCTCCTACATGGCCAAGAACACCATTGTCGATATCGAGGGAAGAAGCGAACTTGCACTCCTGACTGGTGTCGATGAAGAGCTTCTAAGCGAGTTTGATATTTTCGAGGGAAACGTAGATGACATGCGTGATCCTGAGTGTAACGGCATAATTATGGAAAACTGTGACGCGTATAAGATTGGCGACAAGATCACTTTGTCCTATGTGACCAGATACGGAGTTGAAGATACAAAGACAGGCGAAGTCTACTATTTGGATGAAGTAAAGGCAGGTGAACTTCCTGAGGATATTACGGGTTTCAAACCACATAACGAATCCCATACAAAGGAATTCACTGTGTGCGCCATCTTTAATGAGCATCCTTCAAGCTTCAGACCTCAATTTACTTTCGGTGAAGAGTCATTTGAGATGTATGTGACCCGCTCCGAACTTGAGGAACTTACCGGAGGCGATATCGTAACTTTATGCTTCTGTGCAGATGTCGTAAGTGACGAGGCTGCTTCCGAAGCCGAAGCTTACCTGTCATCACTTACTTCTGAGTCCGACAGGCTGAAATACACCAGCATCGAGACTGCCCGTGAGGAATTCAGGACATTTACCGACAGCATCATGAAGGTCGGCACGGTTCTTGTCGGTATAATCGGCCTTATCGGTATCCTTAACTTCATCAATGCCTTCCTTACGAGTATTCTTTCTCGAAAACGTGAGATGGCTCTCCTCAAGGCCGTAGGAATGACTTCATCCCAGCAGCGTAAGATGCTCTTCACTGAAGGACTGTTCTATTCACTGTTCACGATCCTTTTGGCTGCGCCTTTGAGCATTGTGATGAACAAGCTTATCGGAAATCTCGGAATGTACTGGCTCAGCGAGCATGTTCGTATAGTCCTCTGGCCGCTTCTTATAATCCTTCCGATCTTTGTTCTCCTTAGTTACATAGTTCCGACGCTGATGTACGGCAGGATCAAAGGCAAGAGCATAGTGGATGATCTCCGCGTAAACGAGTAAAAAGCAGATTCCCATCTGCCCCTTTATAAAGAAACGATTCGCTCAAAATATACGAAATGTAACCTAATATACACAAAAAAATATTGAGTATTTGTTATAAATATGCGAAACTGAAGATGAGATTGTGTCGGAATTGTGACACTAAACTACAAGGGAGAGGGCAGATGGGAACTATCTTAACCATAGCGGAATCATTCGCTAATGAGAGTTTTGATATAAGCTCGGATATTCGTACGATAGAAGCGTTCGGATACGAGTGTGTTCCGCTTGCGGTAAATGACTGCTCCAGACTCGAAGTAGCATCTGCCATGAACGAGCTTTTCTCTTCAGGCGAAGAACTCCCACAGGCAGTTAAGATAGGCTTTTTGACCAGTGCTGAAGTCGTTATGGGCGTAGCCGAGAGACTTAAGCGCTATAAGGTTGCAAATATCGTTGTTGATCCCGCTATCATCTCGGAAGACGGACAGATCCTCATTACAGAGGACGTATTCGTCAATCTTTCCAATAAGCTTTTCCCTCTGGCAGCGATCCTCACACCTAACCCGTATGAGATCGAGCTTATGGCCGGAATGGAAGTTCACAGCGAAGAAGACCTCATAAAAGCATCTTCATCCTTAAGTATGAGATACAGATGCGCCATCTTCGTAAAAGCATTTGAATCCTTCGGTGTAGACCTTCTGGTCGGTGGCGAAGAATATTGCTGGCTCCCTAGAGGCGAGTCGGATAAGGCAGAAGAATATAATCTTGCTTCAGCTATCGCATGTCAGCTTCCTGACTGTGAGAGCCTTGAGCAGGTAGCGATGACTGCCAGCCAGTTTGTATATGGTATCGCAGGCGAGGAGAAAGATCAGAAAGCTGAGATCCCGTTCTCCAAGACTCCTAAGGTCGAAGAGCCTAAGGCACAGGAGCCTGCACCTGCACCTGCACCTGCACCGGCACCTGTTGTTGAAGAAACTCCGAAGTACGAGATCAAGTCACTTCTTGACCGTAAGAAGGAGATCAGCGAGATGCCGTCAGAAGGTGGCGTTAAGTCCCTTAAGACAGTATCTGCCGACGGTTATTCACAGACATCCGTCTCTTCTTCCGAAGGTGCAGCTACCAAGCCTGTATCGAAGAAAGGTCTTGAGGTGGTCGTCGATGTCGATAACTTCGCACCTGAGCCGGTTATCGATGAATCCTTAAGTAAGAGCCTCCGGGAGCTTAGAGCTAAACTTGATAAACTTAAATAAGCCGTATCGATTCTTAAGTATCGAACGGCTTTTTTAATGCCTTATATGTTAGAATCATAGAAAAAGTCGTAAAGGAGTTCTTATGACTCGTCTTTTTGTTGATGAAGTGCTCTTGGATCAAAGAACACTTGAGCTTAATGAGGAAGATTCGCATTACATATCCCAGGTCCTTCGAATGAGGACAGGCGAAGAGATAACAGTAGTTGACGGCAAGGGCCTCGAGTACCGTTGTAGCGTCAGCGAAATCGGAAAAAAGAAGGTCATCCTTGATGTCGGTGAAGGTCGCGAAAACAAGAGCGAGCCGCCTTTTAAGGTTACTTTGTTCCAGTCTGTCTCCAAAGGCGAGAGAATGGATCTCACGATCCAAAAGGCAACGGAATTGGGAGTTTTCGAGATAGTTCCTGTATTATCCGAAAGATGCGTCGTAAAGCTTGATAAGGACACCAAAGGCAAGATCGACAGATGGCAGAAGATCGCCTTGGAAGCTTCAAGGCAGTCCGGTCGCGGAATCGTCCCGAAAGTTGCTTCACCAATGAGTTTTTCGGAAGCTATCGACATGATAGATTCATTTGACCTGGCTCTTTTTCCATGGGAGGAAGAGACCGAAAAGGGCCTTAAATCAGCACTTCGCGAATTCAAAGGCGAGAAGATCGCACTTTTTGTAGGTCCTGAGGGCGGCTATGAGCAAAAAGAAGCCGATGATGCCGTTAAAAAGGGCGCTTTGAGAGTTACGCTCGGCCCGAGGATCCTAAGAACTGAGACCGCAGGCGCAGCCGTTTTGGCGATGATAGTCTACGAGACGGAGATTTAAGCCAAATTGCGCATTGTTTAAAACGCGCATGAGTATTATAATACGCGGGTATATTATTATTAGAAAACGGAGTATTTATCATGAGATACGCAGCACAGAAAGGAACAAAAGACATCTTGCCACAGGAGATCTACCGTTGGCATAAGGCTGAAAGGACTTTCGCCGATGTCTGCCATTCCTACGGCTACGAGGAAATAAGAGTTCCTACCTTTGAGCAGACAGATCTGTTTCAAAGAGGTGTAGGAGACACGACTGACGTCGTTCAAAAGGAAATGTACACTTTTGAGGATAAGGGCGGCAGATCCATCACATTAAGACCTGAAGGTACTGCAGGCGTTGCAAGAAGCTTCATCGAGAACGGTATGACAAGTCTTGCAAGTCCTGTAAGGATGTTCTACAACATCACGGCTTTCAGATATGAGAACGTACAGAAGGGAAGAATGAGAGAGTTCCACCAGTTCGGTCTTGAGGCTTTCGGATCAGAAGGACCGGAGATCGATGCTGAGATCATCTCACTTCTTACAGTATTTTTTGAAAAACTCGGTGTTAAGCACACAAAGCTTTGCATCAACTCCATCGGTTGTCCTACATGCCGCGCAAAGTACAACGATATCCTGAAGGATTACTTCAGACCTCACATGGATGAGCTCTGCGCTGACTGTAAGGCAAGATTCGAGAAGAACCCGCTTCGTATGATCGACTGTAAGGTTGAAGGCTGCAAGAAGTACGCAGTCGATGCACCAAGACTTATCGATTATCTCTGCGAAGATTGTAACGATCACTTCGAGAAGCTCAAGGCTGAACTTGATAATCTCGGTATCAAATATACTATCGATCCGGGTATCGTAAGAGGACTTGATTACTACACAAGAACAGTATTCGAGTTCGTATCCGAGAACGTCGGTACACAGGGAACCATCTGCGGCGGCGGAAGATATGACGGACTTATCGAGGACTTAGGCGGATCACATGTTCCGGGTATCGGATTCGGTATGGGTGTTGAAAGACTTCTCATGGAGTGCGAGGCACAGGGAATCGAATTCGCTAAGCCAAACGACGTTCAGGTTTATTTCGCTAACCTCTGCGATGAGGCTAAGCCAATTATCAGTAAGCTCTGTCTTGATCTTCGTAAGGCAGGTATCGGATGCGAGAGAGATCTCGTTGGAAGATCATTCAAGGCTCAGATGAAGTACGCTAACAAGGTCGGAATCCCATACCTTATCGTTTTGGGTGAGGATGAGGTTAAAAACGGCAAGGCTAATGTCAAGAACATGGCTGACGGCTCACAGGAAGAGGTTGCTCTTGATTCGATAGTGAGCTTTTTCGAGAAAAAATAATTTAAGGAACGGTGACATATAAATGGCAGAATCAATTCAAGGTTTAAAGAGAACATCAATGTGTGCGGAACTTTCCGAGAGTGATATCGGAAAGAAAGTTACGCTTATGGGATGGTGCCACAAGCAAAGAGACTTGGGCGGACTTACATTTATATCTTTGAGATACAGAACAGGCGAGATCCAGCTCGTTGTTTCTCCTGATTCCAGCGATGAGATCAAGGAGAAGGCTTCAAAGATCAGAAGTGAATTTGTTCTCGCTTGTGTAGGTACCGTAGCATTGAGAAGTGCTCCAAACCCTAAGATGAAGACAGGTATGATCGAGGTTAATGTTGAAGAGCTCCGTATCATTTCCGAGGCTCAGACAACTCCTTTCTATATCGAAGAAGACGACAACGCTAACGAGGCTTTGAGACTTAAGTACAGATACCTGGATCTCAGAAGACCTAATATGCAAAGAAACCTCATGCTCCGTCACAAGATCGCTAAGATCGCTCGTGACTACTATGATGAGCAGGGCTTTATCGAGATCGAGACACCTATCCTTGGTAAGAGCACACCTGAGGGAGCACGTGACTACCTCGTACCTAGCCGTATCAAGAACGGTTCATTCTTTGCTCTTCCACAGTCTCCTCAACTTTATAAGCAGCTTCTGATGCTCGCAGGTTACGATAAGTACTTCCAGATCGCTAAGTGCTTCCGTGATGAGGACCTCCGTGCTGACAGACAGCCTGAGTTCACACAGGTTGACTTGGAGATGAGCTTCGTTGACTGTGATGACGTTATGAACTGTACTGAGGGATTCCTCGTAAGAGTATTCAAGGAAGCTATCGGTGTTGATATCGAACTTCCTATCAGACGTATCCCATACTCTGAGGCAATGGACCGTTACGGTTCCGATAAGCCGGATCTCAGATTCGGTATGGAACTTCAGAATATTTCTGATGTAGCTTCCAAGATCGATTTCGTAGTATTCAAGGGTGCTCTTGAGGCCGGCGGAAGCGTAAGATGCATCGTTATCCCTGGCGGCGCTAAGTTCTCCAGAAAAGAGATCGACGCTTTGGGTGAAGTTTGTAAAACATATAAGGCTAAGGGAATGGCATGGCTCGTTCCTTCAGCTGAGCCACGCGGATCTTTCCTTAAGTTCCTTACACCTGAGAACATCGCTGAACTTAAGAGCGTAACAGGTGCAGGCGAGGAAGACCTTATCTGCATCGTAGCTGATAACGGTGAGGTTCCTATGATCTCTCTCGGTGCTCTCCGTATCGAGGCAGCTAAGAAGCTCGACCTTATCGATCCTAACGACTTTAAGCTTTGTTGGGTTACAGAATTCCCTATGTTCGAATATTCAGAGGAAGAGGACAGATATGTTGCTAAGCACCATCCGTTCACATCTCCTATGGATGAGGACTTGGATTTCCTCGAGAGCGACAAGGGCAAGGTTAGATCCAAGGCTTACGATATCGTTTTGAACGGTTGTGAGCTCGGAGGCGGTTCTATCCGTATCCACAACAGAGAGATGCAGATGAGAGTATTCAAGGCTCTCGGATTTACAGAAGAAAGAGCACAGGAACAGTTCGGATTCCTTCTCGATGCATTCACATACGGTGTACCACCGCACGGCGGTCTCGCATATGGTCTTGACCGAATGGTAATGCTCATGGCTAATTGCCAGAGCATCAGAGAAGTTATCGCTTTCCCTAAGGTACAGAACTCTTCTGACCTTATGACAGAAGCACCTGCACCTGTTGAGGAGCAGCAGCTCAAGGATCTCGGTATCGAGGTAAGTGAGACTGTTCATGAAAGCGATATCGATGACGAAGCAGTTTTCGATTAATGAAGGAAAGATGAAAGGGTAGACTAATGAAATCAGCAGAAGAAAGAAAGAACGAGAGAGATGCTCTCCTTAAGCTCAGTGAACAGGCCAACGAACTCAGCGAGAAGAAAAGCGCTGAAATGTTCGATGATACGGATGTTGAAGAGGAAGAGGAGACTACAGAAAGACGTCCTACTGTTTTCATGGATGAACCCGAGGAAGCAAAGGAAGATGAGAAAAAAGATGAACTTCCTTCATGGGAGACCAAGCCTGATACAGAGAAAGCGGTATTTAACGGCCTTGGTTGGTTGAAGTCGATCTGCATCGGTGTTTTGATCGGTGTATTCCTTGTTGTTTTCGTTATTCAGAGAAACAACGTTTACGGTTCTTCAATGAACCCGACTCTTCATGAGGGAGATGTTATCTTTGCAGAAAAGATATCGACTTATTTCGATAATTTCGACAGAGGAGATGTTGTTATCCTTGACGGTTCCAACATGGAAGGATACGACCATGATGAGTATCTCATCAAGCGTGTTATCGGACTTCCGGGTGAGACCATTAAGATCGAGAACGGTAAGGTTTTCATCAAGAAAAAGGATTCAGAGTTATTCACAGAATTGAAAGAAGATTATCTTGTAGCAGGAACATTAACAACAGTTTCCGGTTCCGGATGGACCAACGGATATAACGAGATTACATTGGGAGACGACGAATATTACTGCATGGGTGATAACCGTATGGTAAGTAATGACAGCCGTAATCTCGGACCATTTTCTGCTGACAGGATCAAGGGTATCGCTCTTATAAGAGTTTATCCGTTCAGTTCTATTGGAAGAGTAAGTTGATCTGAGGTGAAGGAATAGAAATTTATGGATAGACAGGATCTTATACGTAATTTCTGTATTATTGCGCATATCGATCACGGTAAGTCTACGCTTGCCGACCGCCTAATCGAACATACAGGTGTTAAGGAGAAACGTGAGATGCAGTCTCAGATTCTCGATAACATGGCGATCGAGCGTGAGCGCGGAATAACAATCAAAGCACAGGCTACGAGAATGAGCTACAAAGCAAAAGACGGCAATACGTACATGCTTAATCTCATTGACACTCCAGGCCACGTTGACTTCAACTATGAGGTTTCAAGAAGCCTTGCGGCATGTGACGGGGCAGTCCTTATCGTAGATGCAGCACAGGGCGTTGAGGCACAGACACTCGCTAACGTTTATCTGGCAGTAGAAAACGATCTCGAGGTATTGCCTGTAATCAACAAGATAGATCTTCCTTCGGCTCAGCCTGAGGTAGTTCGTAATGAGATAGAAGATGTTATCGGAATCGATGCATCTTATGCTCCGCTTATTTCAGCAAAGAATGATATCGGAATTGATGAAGTTCTCGAGTCTATCATCGAGTATCTTCCTGCACCTTCAGGAGACGAGAATAAGCCTTTCAGAGCTTTGATCTTTGACTCCAAGTATGATTCATACAAAGGTGTTATCGTAAGTGTTCGCGTTAAAGAGGGAAGCGTCAAGATGGGTGATAAGATCCTCATGATGCATACCGGTAAAGAATTCCAGGTAACTGAACTTGGATATTTCCATCCGGGTGAGTATGTTCCTTCTGATGAACTTAAAGCAGGCGAAGTTGGCTACATCTGCGCATCCATCAAGAACGTTAGAGATACGGCTCCGGGTGATACTGTAACTCTCGCAGAAAATCCTGCAGATGAGCCTTTGCTCGGTTACAAGGGAATCCAGCAGATGGTATTCTGCGGACTTTATCCTGTAGACGGTGCAAAGTACGGTGACCTTCGTGATGCTCTCGAAAAGCTCCGCTTAAACGATGCAGCTTTGTCATTTGAAGCAGAGACATCCGCAGCATTGGGCTTCGGTTTCAGATGCGGTTTCTTGGGCCTTCTGCACTATGAAGTTATTCAGGAAAGACTGGAAAGAGAGTTTAATCTCGATCTTATAAGTACTGCTCCTTCAGTTATCTACAAGATCCATAAGCTGGACATGGCAGCTGTCCGGGATATGACGGATGACCTGATCCATAAGCTGGACGGAACAGTTATAAACATGGATAACCCGACAAACATGCCTGATCCTTCGGAGATAGATTTTATCGAAGAGCCAATGGTAAAGGCAACGATAATGCTTCCTAAGGAATATGTAGGAAACATTATGGAAGTTTGCCAGGACAGACGCGGCGAATATAAAGACATGACATATATGGATGACGTTAGAGTCATGCTCCATTACAGAATGCCTCTTAACGAGATCATATATGACTTTTTCGATACACTGAAATCCAGAACAAGAGGTTATGCTTCTTTGGATTATGAGATGGACGGCTACGACAGAAGCAGTCTTGTTAAACTTGATATCCTTCTTAACGGCGATCCTGTTGATGCATTGTCATTTATCGTGCATAAGGATAAGGCATATGCAAGAGGCAGAAGAATGGCTGAAAAGCTTAAGGAGAATATCCCGAGACAGCAGTTTGAAGTACCTATCCAGGCTTGTATCGGAGGCAAGATCATTGCCCGTGAGACTATCAAGGCATACCGTAAGGACGTCCTTGCCAAATGTTACGGTGGTGATATTACTCGTAAGAAAAAACTCCTCGAAAAACAAAAGGAAGGAAAGAAGAGAATGCGTCAGGTAGGCTCCATCGAGGTTCCTCAGGAAGCATTTATGAGCGTTCTCAAACTTGATAGCGAATGACAAGTATATTGCTTTATGCAGGTTTATTAATTCTTTGTTTTGTAGTCTTGGTGAAAGGTGCAGACGTTTTGGTTGACGGTGCATCTGATGTAGCCAAGGCACTTAAGATACCTTCAGTTATCATCGGACTTACGATCGTAGCTTTCGGAACAAGTGCTCCGGAGGCAGGTGTCAGCATAACATCATCAGTACTCGGAATGGATAAACTTTCCATTTCCAATGTAGTGGGTTCTAACGCATTCAATCTTCTTGTGGTTGTAGGCCTTTGTGCTGCAATAAGAGAATTTGCCGTTGATTCAGAAATACGTAAGAGAGACTATCCTCTCTGCATATTGTTTTCGGCGTTGCTGATATTTTTTGTAAGAGATCTTAAGATCACGAGGATCGAAGGCATTATCCTTTTTGCATTGATATTGGGTTATGTAACCTTACTTATCATCATGTCGATAAAAACTTCTTCAATGATGTCACATGAAGATAATGATAAGGTGTCCGGAAAGCGCATTGCTTTAAGCCTTTTGAAGATCGTGCTCTCAGTTGCATGTATCTATTTTAGTTCAAGGGGTATCGTTAAGAGTTGTTCTTTCTTTGCGAAGCTTTTCGGTGTATCCGATACGATCATCGGACTTACAATAGTTGCATTCGGAACTTCACTTCCTGAACTTGCAACATCCGTTGTTGCTTCGAAAAAGGGCGAAAACGGAATTGCTCTCGGAAATGTAGTAGGTTCAAATATATTCAATATCTTGTTTGTATTGGGAATCTCAAGTTCCATCAATCCGATCGGAAATCTGTCCAAAGGAAACCTGGTAGATACGATAATCTGCTTGGGAATTACTGCCTTCTGCGGCATATTCGTATTCATTTTCAAGAAATTTAAGCGAATTGATGGTATCATAATGTTGTTGATATATGCCGCTTATATGGCATTTGTCTTTATGAGGGAGTTCGGAGTCATAGTTTTATAATGGGGGTTATTATGAAAGGCTTAAAAATTTTCGCAGTTATTATCAGTTTGTCAGTTGCTTCCGCATTTGTTTTCGCGGCATGCGGAGAAAAAGAGACAAGTGAGTCTTCTGATGTTACAGTAGTGATCGATACGGCTGCTACTACACAGAAAACAGAAGAGACAGTTGCTCCTTATGATGTAGAGAACAACGTTGAGTTTGAAGAGGCTAAGCTCTTTGAAGTTAAGCAGGACGTTAAGGTTTATTCTGACGTAACAGCAACAGAAGAGGTCGATGAGTATACCGAAGGTATGTGCATTCTCGGTGTATCTACAGACGGTCATTACATCATGCAGGACAATGGATACATTATCGATGCATCCTGTCTTGAGGAAGTTGAATAAGCAGATTATCCTTTTGTAATCGAAATATTGTGTTACAATAGTTAAGCTGTCTAGCGGATGTGGTGAAATTGGCAGACACGCTGGATTTAGGTTCCAGTACGAAAGTGTGCAGGTTCAAGTCCTGTCATCCGCACCAAACAAAACAACCCTGTATCGGATTTGATATGGGGTTGTTTTTTATTTGAATGGTATAATCGACTAAGAATCGATTTTGGAGGAGTATTGTGCTCGATAGAACTATTCCGTTTTACAACACGATCTTGAAATGCTCAGATTACTGGGATAAAGAAATAGAATTACCTGAAGGTTTTTCTATTTCTTCCTATCGATCCGGCTATGAGAAAGAATGGGCTAAGCTCGAGTATTCCATTGAAGATTTCGGATCATTAGAAGAAGCAGAGAAGTATTTTGTTGAGACGTATCTTCAGGATCCTGACATGCTTACGAATATTCTTTTCGCGTTGAATAAGGATAATGAGGTAGTAGGTTCGTGCATTGCATGGCGTGATAAGAAAGATGATAAGTTTGTTTCTTCTCTTCATTGGCTTGTCGTTGATGAAAAGTATCAGGGAATAGGCTTAGGAAGGGCACTAAGTACTGCTGTTATGAATATCTATGCTGAGAATGCTAAGTTTCCTGTATACATTCACACACAACCGTGGAGCTGGAAAGCAATACTACTTTATATCTCATTGGGTTTCAAACTTCAGAAAACAGATTCTTTCTCACATTATAAAAATGAGTATGATAAGGCTATGACTGAACTTTCTAAGGTCATAACAAAAGAACAATATGAATTGTTGCTGAATTCATCTGAAGACTAATAATATCAGGTATATAATCTTAATGAATTGATGCTGTGTAATGCAGTTATCTGGAAGGCGGTAATGAAGTGATCGATCATGAATCTATAGCCAGGAATAATCACCGTAGTGGTATGAATTGTGCCATGGCTGTATATGATGCATTAAGCGTAAATAATCCGAATAAAACAAATCCTCCAAGGCCGAGAGAGAATGGTGGAATGTGCGGAGCTGTACTGGCAGCTGAACAGACCATACGTGAGATGGGCGGAACAGAAGAGGATGTTGCTGAGTTCGAGAGAAAATTTATTGAAAAACATAAATATCTTAAGTGTGGAGAACTTAGAGGTTTTCTAAGCGGCAAATGCAATGACTATGTCGGCACAGCTGCAGCTATAGTCGGAACAATGGGATTGATTACGGATGATAGTATCGTTTGACCATAATAACATAGTGTGTGAAAACATTGATGAATTCGAAAAGGTAATAAAGCAACAGTTATCCCTTGATTCATCTGAGATCTGGGTGTCTGAAAACGGTGATACAGATGAGTATCCTTGCATGGGAATCTTAGTTAATTCAACGGGAGTTTCATTGAATCATTTTGATGAGGATGGAAGTTGCTATTCATCTTATTGCGGAGATTACGACGGAGAATTTGTTACCTTTTGCGATGGTCAATATGAGGTGCATGCTTGTCAGGTCATCAGCAAAGATGATGCTTTAAAAGCACTTTTGGATTTTTACAAGGATAAGGGTAGATCAGATTCCATCAAGTGGGATCAGCTATATTGAGAACTATGATCGGGAGAAGAAAATGAAGGTTATTATTCTTAACGGTCCGATGGGAGTCGGCAAGACTACAGTAGGAAAATATATCGCAGAACATAACCCGGGAACCGCATTTATAGACGGTGACTGGTGTATGGATATTCATCCTTTTGTCGGAAATAGTGAAACCAGAGAAATGGCAGTTGATAATATCCTTCATATGATCAAAAACTACCAAAAGTGTTCAGAGTGTAACATGGTCGTCTTGGTGTGGCTTATGGATGATCCTAAGATCGTACAACAGATCTTAGCGGGACTAGCTGAACTAAATGCAGAGCCAATGCTATATACATTGATCTGTGAAAAAGATGAGCTTATCAGTCGCTGGGAAAATGATAAAGAATGCGAATGGCGAACTGATGAATGGCTCAATATAAGCCTTAGATCGCTGCCTTCTTTTTCATTGATGGACAACATCATAAATACCGACGGCTTGTCTGTCGAGCGTATAGCGGAGATGATAACGGATAAATGATATAATGAAGTTGTCCGAGTTCAGACTTTTATTTTTCTGCGGTAAATAATTATGAAATACGGTGAATCTTCTTTTGACATCTTGTATCTTATCTTCGCGATACTGACCGGAATTATCATCCTTATCAAACATCGCAACAAGAATGATGTCCTCATGGGAACTGCTGCACTGGTACTTGGTGTCGGTGATTCATTCCATCTTGTTCCCAGAGTATTAAACTATTTCATTGATAATGATTTCACATGGTACTTGGGATTCGGTAAACTTGTTACTTCAATTACCATGACGATCTTCTATATTCTTGTCTTCTTACTTTATAAGAGTGTCTATCATAAGAACGATAAGAAGACCATCAGTATCGGCATAGCGATATATGTCTTAGCTGCTTTAAGGATCGCTCTTTGCCTGGCTCCGGGAAACAACTGGTTTACCGGTGAAGGAACCATTTTGTGGGCTGTGCTCCGTAATCTGCCTTTCATTGTTATCGGAGGTCTTGTCGTTTATCTGTATTTTACTGTTCGCAGAGAAGATAAGTACTTAAGCAGATTGTGGCTTTATACTACGCTCTCGTTCCTGTTTTATATTCCTGTTGCGATCTTTGCATCTTTGCTTCCGATGCTCGGAATGCTTATGCTTCCAAAAACAGTATGCTACATTCTTATGCTTGTCTCATTCATAAGGAAGCAAAGATCTGAAAAAGGAGATATTAAATGAGTATCAGAACAAAGTATGGACACAATCATCTGCAGGAAAGTGAGCGGTCAATAGCGAAATAAGTTTCATATGATTGAATTTGAATGACTATTGCTTCGGCTATTGTCTCATATTTCTGTTTTACCTTTTGACGGATATGCTTCAGAATGTGAATAGAGGTTAAAAAGATATGAAAGAATGGTTTGAAGAGTTATATGACATAGAGAGAACTTGGGGTCCGCACAGATCCTACAAGATCTATAATCCGATTACGGGAGAAATTTACATACACAGTATTTTCGCCTTAGCTTCTATCGCGATCGCAATCTTTAATTTTTTCTCATTTATGGAAATACAGGAACTTATCATTGCTGTGCTTCTTGGTATAGTAGCATTTGTGTCTGGAATCGTTGGTCTTGTATTATCACTCAGAGCATTCTCTTATGCAATCGATTATAAGAGCGTCTTCAGAGTCGGAGTTGCTGTAAGTGGTGTTCTTTTCTCACTGTTGGGTATGATAGCTACTGTAGCATCATTCATTTTTGTCTTTATCCCTATTTATAGGTTGCTAAACAATCGTTGATTAATACTTTGGTTATCTTTTTCGAAAAAAATTAATGATATAATCCTCATATATTTCTATCGATCTTGGATTGTAAATGTATGGGGATTTTTGATGACGTAAATAACTGGGAGAAAACAGAAGGTGCAAAGATCATTTCTTCTATCATTGATGTAGCTGATCCTGTGATACTTGATTACGGTTGCGGTGCGGGTAATTATTCATTCGCAGCAGCATATGCTTTTGACCAAAAATGCAAAGTGTATGCGGTCGATATCAACAGGCAGTGTCTGGATTATATCAGTGAAAAAGCTAAGAATGAGAAGATCGGTTGCATAGACGCGGTTGAAGGAAGAGAAGACTACCGTCAGGATTTTGACAGTGATACATTTGATCTGGTTATCTATGCGGATATGTTCCATGGTGAAGAGAAGATATACGGCGGATTTCACCGTTTTATAATGATCGAAGAAGCGAAAAGGACATTGAAGAAAGGCGGCACTCTCGCTGTCCTGCCGTTTCATCTGTCTAATTTCCGTGATAAGGACAGAAAGAAGAGCAAATATACTTATAAAAAACTGATCGATGAAATAACTGAATACGGATTTGCATATATCGATAATGAATTGCAGGGGATTCATTTCGAGAAAGTGTACAGTCCTTATTATCAGCAGAAAGGCGGCATTACTTTTGAGAGCCTTGAACGGGGAAAACTGCTGATATTTGAAAAATGATAACAGGAGAATAATATGAGCATTACAACAAAACAATTTCAGAAATTTTCGGACCTTGATCTGGTCTGGAAGTTTTTGGTCGAGATCTATGAGTATAAGAAAGACAACGGAGTAGCGGCTCCGTTCTTTGAGCATGCAATTAAAGCTTCTTGGATGGATTCGTCCTATTCTTATCTCGACAGATTATGGTTTGACGGAGACAAGGTCGTTGCATTTGTGTTTTATGAAGCACCGATAACTAACATATATTTTAATGTCCGCCCGGGATACGAGTATCTCGCGGATGAACTTATCGATTATGCGATAACGACAATGCCTAACTTTGACAACGAGCAGCAATTTGTTCTTTTCGGAGGACAGGATTATCTTAAGAAAGCAGCTGCAAAACGCGGCTATAAGCAGGTATATGAATATGTTGATCGCGTTTTCGATTTTGAGAATGAACTTAACTATGAGCTTCCTGAAGGGTATCACTTTGTTGAGGAGAAAGATATCGATGTAACGAAGATGGCAAAGCTTTGCTGGTACGGATTCGGACACGGTGAGAGATGTGAGTTTAAAGATTACGATAAGTACGATGACTCACTTGATTGGACGCCGGCTAAATCATATAAGGATATCGTCGGTGATTTCATGGCACCCTCTCCGCATTCGACTCAGGAATACTCTGTTGTCATTGCAGATGTGAATGAAGAGTATGCCTGCTTCGCAGGAATGTGGTGGATCCCGGAGAATAAACTGGCATATATGGAGCCTCTTTGCACGGCTCCTGAACATCGCCGTAAGGGTTTAGCCGCTGCTGCTCTTACAAGGCATTACCGCAGGATGAAAGCACTTGGTGCTACGCACATGACAGGTGGTGAGGATCCATTCTATGAGAAGATCGGGTATGGAGACGGTTTTCATTGGAGTTTTTGGAAGAAGGATTCTTAATCTGATGCTTATGCTATAATCTTCGATAAAAAGTATGTGGAGGATAATTGAAAATGATCTTATCAGACAAGACAATCAGCAGAATGTTTGAAGAGAAAACACTTGTGATCGAGCCTGTCACAAAAGAGCAAATACAGCCTGCAAGTGTTGATATCAGATTGGGAAACACATTCAGTGTTGTTGATGATACACCATCAGGAATAATTACGCTGGGCTCCCAGATCAACTATAAGACGATCACGACAGATACATATCTGATTTTGCCGGGTCAGTTTGTTCTGGCAACGACCATGGAGTATTTTGAACTCCCTGATGACCTTACGGCTTTCGTTGAAGGAAGAAGTTCTTTGGGAAGAATGGGTCTTTTCATTCAGAATGCCGGCTGGGTAGATCCGGGATTTAAAGGTGAGATAACTCTTGAGCTTTATAATGCGAACAGATGCGCGATCGAGCTTAAGAGCGGAAGAAGAGTAGGTCAGCTTGTTTTCGCTCAGATGGATGATCATGCAATGAATCCGTATAACGGAAAGTATCAGGGACAGACAGGCGCTACGGGATCCAGAGTATTTATGGATACAGATAAATGAGAAAGAGAAGAAAATGAACGCTAGAGAATATTTAGAGATCCTTCATATCGCAGAGAAGTTGAAGGATACGCCGCGTCACAGCACCACTACTAAGGGCAGAACCGAGAGTGTTGCCGAGCACAGTTGGCGCATTTCTTTGATGGCGCTTCTTCTGAGGCATGAGTTCCCTGAATTGGATATAGATAAAGTGGTTTCCATGTGTCTGATCCACGATCTTGGAGAATGCTTTACGGGAGATATTCCGACATTTCTTAAGACAGACGGCGACCGCAAGACTGAAGATGAACTTCTTGATCAGTGGGTGAAGACTTTACCTGAGGATTTGTCTTCTGATCTATCCGATCTATATGAGGAGATGGATGAGCAGAAGACTCCTGAATCTAAGCTCTACAAGGCATTGGATAAACTTGAAGCACTGATCCAGCATAACGAGGCTCCTCTATATACGTGGTCAGACAATGAATATGAGCTGAACAAGACATATGCATATAACACCGTGGAATTTTCTGATTGGCTTAAGACTTTGCGTGAAGAGATCCTTAAAGATACTCTCGATAAGATAGATGAAGCATGCTATCTTTCCGAGTTTTGCGATGTTTTCTATGTAGAGGACAAGAATGTTGTTCTCGTTCATTGGAAAAAGTATTGTGAACTTGAACAGTACAGGAAGCCTCTTGAATGTGCATTGAATGTGATCAGGGAGCACGAAGGCTGCAACTACGTAGCCGATACCCGTGACGGATTTGAAGATAATCCTCTGGATACAAAATGGGTCGCTGATTATTTTATGCCTGAGGCAAAAGAATACGGATGTCAGATAATCTATTTCATCATTGATAAGGATAATTCGTTGAAGGATGAACTTGAAGGACAGGAGAAGGATTCTTCATCGCTTTTGAAGTTCAAATACATATATGGACTAGGGGAAATATAATGACTATCTTAGCTGCAACAAAAAACAATCTTGAGACGATACTCAAGCTTCAATATCTCGCTTATCAGTCGGAGGCTGAACTGTTTGGAACCAAGGACATTCCGCCGCTTAAGCAGACTTTGGACGAAGTCGTAGAAGAGTTTAACAAGGGTACCATCTTGAAGATGATCGATGATAATGATGAGATCATCGGTTCTGTCCGTGCGTACGAAGAAAACGGCACAGTCTACATCGGCAAGCTCATGGTTCATCCTGATTATCGCGGCAAGGGCTACGGTTCAACTCTTCTTACAAAGATAGAAGAGTGCTTTCCGGGAAAGCGTTACGAGCTTTTTACCAGCACCAGAAGCGTTGATAACATAAGGCTCTATTCAAAGCTCGGTTATAAGATCTTCGATGAGAAAAAGATCGATGATGAACTGACGTTTGTTTATATGGAGAAATGAACCACTTTAACGATCGAAGATTATATCAAACAATTCATTAAGGTAAGGCCGTCTCGTGTTATTCGCGAAGACGGTCTTTTCGTCCTTTTCGAAAAACACCAGCGAATCCAGTTCATTATCATGAGCATTTTCCGTGAACAGTTTCTCGAGTTCTTTTTTGCTCAGGCTCGTCTTAACTTCATAGATGAGACCGACAGGGAAATAGATCTCATCCCCCGCAGGAACCTTGATGTATCTTAGTTCATAGCTGAATCCTTCGCCTTTGATATCTGCACCGATCTCTTCTTTGAACTCTCTTATAAGACAAAGTTCCGGATTATAATTTCCGTCCTTGATATCGAGTAAAGATGCTAGTCCTCCGATAAGATTTATATCCATATTTTGGTCAGCAGCTACACAGTAATATCCGTCGGAAGTGATCACGTATCCGCCTGAGAACAGCGCACGCGTCTTATACATCTTTGTCGTCCTGCTGCAAAAAGATTCGTAGTAGTTTATTATGCCCGTACTAAGGACATACTCCTTATCATTTTCTTCTATCTCGAAAACATTGAGTATCTGTTCGCTGTATGCCTCAGGATTTTCTTTTCGAAAACCCTCCCAGAACTTCTCGATCTCATCTCTGTGATCCTTAAACGGATCAACTACGATAACTTGTCTGATGTTAACTTTTTTAGCTTCTTTGATCATGGGGAAATTATACACTATGCTATAATCCTTAGAAAGAATTTCAAACTGCTTTTGGAGATATATATGACTGCTATACTTACGAGTTCTCTCGGCGGTGCTTCTAGAGAGAACGGAATAAGAGTACCATCTGTTCTTATTGAACAGAACGGACTTCTGGATACGATAAGATCCCTGTGGCCGCAGAACGCGAAGATACTTATGATATGTGCTTCGCCTGATGACTATGAGAAGAATGATGCGGTATTATCATGTCTTAGACAATCATTTCCGATGAGCGGTCTTAAATATTCGTCTTTTGAATTGTGTGATGACAGAGATACAAATGTCATTGCGGACATTGACCAAAAGGATGTTGTCGTTCTGATGGGCGGACATGTTCCGACGCAGAATAAGTTTTTCAGTGATATCGGTCTTAAGGAGAAGCTTAGTTCTTACAAAGGCCTTGTTATCGCATGGAGTGCCGGCTCTATGAATTGTGCGGATATGGTCTATGCCGGACCTGAATTGCCCGGTGAAGCAATAGATCCGAATTATAAGCGCTGGCTTCCTGGTCTCGGGCTTACGAAGACCAACATCTATCCGCATTTTCAGAGTCTTCGTGATGAGATGCTGGACGGCATGAGACTTACGGAAGATATCACGTTCCCTGACAGCATGGGACATGAGTTCATCGCGTTGAATGACGGAAGTTATATCGTTATCGATGAGACAGGCGAGACTTTGTATGGCGAGTCCTACAGCATCAAGGACGGAAACTTAAAACTGATCTGTCATGAGGGTGAATCGGTCAAACTGGTATAATCAGACAAAACTTCGAATTCCGTGACAGGAATTCATAAACGGGACATAGTACCTTAAATACGAGGATTAAAACAATGAATTGGGCCAACGTAATCAATGAAACACTCCGATATTTGGAAACTAATATCATGACTGTTCAGGGCCCGAAGGAGGTCGCTATGGAAGTACATGTCTCGTCAAGTTATCTGCAAAACAGTTTTCAGATGATAACAGGTTACACGATCGGTGAATACATAAGGAGCAGAAGGCTTTATCTTGCTGCCATGGATCTTATCGAAAAAGATGAGAAGATAATCGACGTTGCAGCCAGATACGGCTACGAAACACCTGAAAGTTTCACCAAAGCATTCACGCGTTTTCACGACGCCACACCAAACGAAGTCAAAAAGAAGAATAAGCCTGTTAAGGCGTTCCTTCCGCTTAAGCTGACGTTTTCGGTAAAAGGTGCGGATACGGTCGATGTCCTTTTCGAGAAGATGCCTGAGTTTAAGATCGTCGGTGTATCCGATGTGTTTGAGAACGCCACATGTTTTCAAAAGATACCGGGATTTGTTTATGACTTCATAAATGGTCGGGAAGAGAATACCTATTACGGCTTAAGCGTCGGCGAATGCGACATCGTATTAAACTCTGAAGGCGAGCCGTGGTACAAAGACATGGAAGGTATAACGTTCGAAGAGAAATTTTTCTTCATGACAGCAACGAAATACGAAGACGGAGAAGTTCCTGAAGGCATGCAGGTGATCACGATCCCTGAGACCATTTGGGCAAAGTTCAGGTGCAGGGATAATTCGACTGAAGCACTACAGGGAATGCGCCGCTATATATTCAGTGAGTGGCTGTTTGATGTCGATGAGTATGAAGTAGTCGACGAATTTAATATCGAGCGTTATGGTATCCCTAACGATGACGGCACCGGATATTATAACGAGATATGGATACCGGTCAGAAGAAGGAAATAATGAAGATGAAGAAACTGATAAGCATCTTTCTTGTTGTGATCAATGTTCTTCTTTTTATCAGCTGCAGTTCGTCAGGACCTAAGCTTGATGTTGAAGATGAACTCAACAAGATGAAGACAGATAATAACATTTACTACAGTGAGAACGAAGATTACTCAAGTATCGTAAAGTGGCTTAAATATGAGTTCGAGGAGAATGACATCAGAGGAACGGTCATAGTTGCTACCGATGATGAGGTGTTGTTCGCCGCTGGCGCGAGGCTCCTTGATGTCGACGGTAATGAAGTAACTCCGTTCACCACATATGAGATTGGTTCGTGTTCCAAGGCTTTTGTCGGCGTTTGCATAATGAAACTGGTTGAGGACGGCAAACTTAAGCTCACCGATACTTTGGGAGATATCTATCCTGCTTTTAGTTCATATCCGAACTTTGAGAAGGTATCTAAGATCACCGTAAGCGATCTTCTTCATATGCGCACCGGCTTGATCGATTATGTAAACCATCCTGATCAGTTTCTGGGTGAAGAGAGGGTCTATGAGATCTTCGGACCCGATCCTGCCGCTACTCCATGGGCTGAAGCCTACACCAAGATGGAATCGATCATTGATGATGAGTTGTTCCTGGAACTGATCTTCACGAATGAGATGACGATCGAGCCTAACGTTGAATATTCTTACAACAACTCCAACTATCATCTCCTTTCTCTTATTGTCGAAAACGTTAGCGGCAAGAGCTATGAGGAGTACATTAACGAGGTCATTTTCGAGCCTTGTAAGATGACATCAACATCAGCCGTTTCAGGCGAACCGGTAACGGCATCATTTAAGTATGATCCTGAACTGGATTACCTCAAAGATCCTGAGTTTCTTATGGGAGCAGGTGATATCCACACGAACGCAGTGGACTTGATAAAGTTTGACCGCGCTTTGTTCGGAGGCTATCTTCTGAATGAAGAGTCCATGAAGGAGATATATAACTTTATAGACGGTTACAGCTGCGGTTGGGAAAATGAGATGGGATATATCAGCCATCGCGGAGCGATCCCGAGATTCCAGACGTCTAACTCCATCCTGGAGAAGGACGGCAAGAAACTTTATGTTATAACTTTCTCCAATCTTGGTGAGGACAAGAGTTCGCTGATAATTCAGAACGTGGACAGAATGTTTTCGTAGTTGAATGGTGTTATCATATATTGGAAGAAAACTTTGGGAAGACAGGTAATTGAAATGGAAAACATGGACGAAGTATATGAGTTCTACAATAACGGCGCTGAGATAGACCGCCTTGAACGAGGTCTCGGCATTGTTGAGTTCTACCGTTCAAAGGAGATCATATCCCAGTACATAAACGGCAAGAGTGTAATCTACGATATTGGAGGCGGAATCGGCAGATACTCCTCGTGGCTTGCCGAGCAGGGCCACGACGTTACGATGGTCGAATATGCTCCGACAGCTGTTGATTATGCGAAAAAGAACATGACGACGCCGTATAGGGCGGAAGTCGGTGATGCCAGGAAACTTGATCTTCCTGATGACAGTGCTGATGTGGTTCTTTTGATGGGGCCTCTTTACCATTTGCAGAATAAATCCGAACGTACCAAGGTCCTGAACGAAGCATATCGTGTGCTAAAGACAGGCGGTCTTTTGATAGCAGCAGGCATATCGAAGTTCAGCTCAACGACATGGGCGCTCTCTGTCTACGGCAACGGCAATGAGTTTATAGATGACGAGATATACATGAACATGCTAAGGCAGGAGATCTTGACAGGAGAGCATAACCGCCCGAAAGAATATCCGTATTTCATCGCAAATGCGTATTTTCATACTCCTGGCGAACTTAAGGCTGAGATCAAGAAGGGCGGTTTTAAGGTCCTCAATGCCCATGCAGTGGAGGGAAGTATATGGATCTCGCCGGCTCTCAATGAGAAATGGAATGAACCTGAATCAAGGAACAGATTATTGGAGATCCTTCACCTCACGGAATACGATGAGACTATCATGGGTATGAGCCCTCATTTCTTGGTAACTGCGAAAAAGTCATGACAGCGATACAAGATCAAGACGAATTTATAAAATTTTCAGCCGTGACGTGCTCACGGCTTTTTTTATGCAAATGCAGACGTGGCAGGGGTTTCAAGTGAAAATCAATTGTCGATGAACATGTTCATATTATTGGATTTATGATTTATTTATTGTTTTTTTTCACAAAAGTTAACACTTTTTTGCCTCTGTCCTTTATAATAATAAGGTCCATATTTGGATGTAACTCATTTCGACTTTTTTAGGGGAGGCTTTTTTAATGACACTTGAGACACTATATGCAGGTCTAAATCTTCAAGATTATTATTTGGGAAAGATTTCGCAGGTTTTCAGAAGCAACAGCATTGCTCAGGTTGAGAACTTCGCTATCATGAACGACAGAAGCAAGTTCAAGAAATCTTTCTTGCCTAATACGATCAACTACTTTGTTTGTATCGAATCCACCCTTGGTGTATTTTTGGGTGAGGTATACGAGAATAAGTCTGCTAAGGAGAGCACAGGCTCTAAGATCTCTTCTTTGGGTTCACCAATCAACGAGACACATCAGGAGCTCATTATTGATACTATCGCTCTTATGAGACCTGAAGACAGAAAGTTCAATCTCGCAGGTTTCAGTACTGTTGGTATTTCCGATAAGGTTTATCTTGCTACTGACGAAGTTTATAAGTTGTTCGTTCAGTCTCTTGAATTCTCCAGCGAGGAGGAGGAGAGTCTTCCGGCATTCGCTACATACCTTAACAGATCACAGGCAGACGTTAGACTTAAGCCTAGTACACTTTTCAACCGTCACCTTGTTTGTATCGGTGCTACAAACAGTGGTAAGTCCACAACAGCACTTGCAATCCTCGATAAGCTTGTATCTTCAAAGAGAAAGGCTCTTATCGTTGACCCTACAGGTGAGTACAGAAACGCTTTCTCCAGCGATGAGGTTATGAAGCTTACACTTGGTGTTGATACAACTATCTCTCCTAGTAAGATCACAATGGAGCAGTGGGAGAAACTTTTCGAGACTGAGAACAGCAGCCAGGGTGCAGTTCTTTCCGAGGCTATCACATCTCTTCGTTACATGAAGAAGATCGGTGAGCACAAGCACTACTACAAGGTTGGTGAGAGTATCGACCAGATCCAGGAGAACCTTGCTTCCCTTACAGGTGAAGATAACGACTTCGACCTTGATCTCCTCCCTGAGCAGATCCACGCTGAGTCTGTTTGTGAGCCTGACAGAGATGATAACTACAACTTCAGATATCGTTACGATGCTCTTAAGGCTAACCTTAACGCATCCCTTATCCGTAAGATCCAGTATCAGATGACAAACACAAGATTCTTGTCATTCTTCTCCAGCGCTCCTGGAATGTACAACCTCCTCGACGTAATCGAAGAATTCGTACACGAGCCTGAGACAACACTTTACATCGACTCTTCACAGCTCGGTGCTTCAGAAGGTATCGGTGGTATGGTTATCGACTTGGTAAGTAACTTCGTTATCTCCCAGGACAACATCCATCCATTCGTATTCTTCATCGATGAGGTTCACAGATATGCTAAGTCCCGTTACTCCGACAGAGAGTTCCACGGCGGTTTGACACTCCTTGCAAGAGAGGGTCGTAAGAAGGGTATCTTCCTTTACCTCACAACTCAGAACCCTAAGGACGTATCTCCTGTCCTCTTCGGTCAGATCGGTACAATGTTGATCCACAGACTCATGCTTAACGATGAGATCCGTGCAGTTGAGACCCACCTTGACGATTACGCTATTAAGCACGTCAGAAAGCTTAACCAGGGTGAAGTTATCCTCACCAGTGTTAACCTCTTGCACAACATGTTCATCCACGTTACAAAGAGTGAGAGAACTCAGTATAACAAGACACCGAATCTCTGATCATTCATTCAGAATAAACACAATAACCTCGGGACAACTGTCTCGGGGTTTTTTGTTTTTGCTCGAAAACAAGATGTATTTACACATTATCCGTTTTATGACATAATAATCGGTGGAATAAAGGGACCGGATTAATAGTGTTTTAATATTTTTCTCGGCTTTCCTACAATTTGATAATGGCTCGTGCGATATTTCAAGTGGATATCGTGTTGTTGTTTGCGTGGGCTTAGGAGATATGAAATGGCTACAGAAAATGATAATGATCTGACTGAGGAAGAATTAAAAGAGAAACGCAGGATCGAAAACATGAGACTGTCTTTATTGGCGAATGCGGTAAAGAACAGCAGAGATTTATATGATGATGTTTCCGCAATGATTTCAGCGCTGCCGTATATTGATGATTCGTCGCCGATCATTGGCATGGCGAGAGCAAGGATCAGGTGTATGCTTAATGAACGCATATGCGACGAGAATTACGATGCGCTTATAAGATCGATCCACAATTCGATCACTTAAGGAGAATGAGAAATGAGTAAGATCACTAAACTGGATGAAACAGAAGTAGAGAATTTCAAGAAATTATCAGAAGGTGTTGGTCTTGATGCAAAACTAACGATGCTTGATTACACCGACAAGTTATCCAAGATTTGCCAAAACGATTTTGCCGCTGATGATGATTCTTCAGTACGTGCAACTGCGGAAGCGTTGGTCACTGAATTGCAGGCTATATACGAAGCAATGGATAATGCCGATAAGATGATCGACAGTATGATAGACTTCATCAAATGCGATATCATAGAGCGCGAAAACAAACTGGCTTCAAGTGTTTTGGGAGATTGATGATATGAAGATGAATGTAGATCTGGAAAGCTTTAAAAGTGATGCTGAAGATTTTGGATACAGTTTAAATTATTACTTTATCGATTTTGAGAAACAGAGTTTTACTAACTCGAAAGGTAGTGCCATAAACGAGATCAATAACTGTCTGAAAAGTTATTATAAATATATCGATAATATTCAGAGGGTGTATTCAAGCACTTCAAATTATCTCCTATCCGCATTGAATAATATTGAACAGTGTGAGGAAGATCTTATTGTAACTGCAAAAGGAAACAGACAGGGAAAATAAAATGAGATACTACGGCAGTGATTATCTGAATGATTTGAAAATATCCATAAATAACGTAAGTGAAGCGGCAGATCAGAGAAATTATCCGGTGCCTATTAGAAATGTGCAGGCAGACGGGAAGAGTTATGCCTATAAAATGCGCGGTATCGATATTGCTCAGAATGCGTATAATCACGTTAATAGAGTTAATCAAAGACTGCTTGAACTACAAGGTATTCTTGATACTTTCTATGGTGAAGTTGATTCCATTTCAAATAATGCATTTTCTTTGGCAAGGATGCTTTGCATGCTTATCGATGAATCTAACAGATCTATGTCCAAGAT
The DNA here is from genome assembly GCA_947303255.1 of uncultured Clostridia bacterium. GTDB lineage: Bacteria > Bacillota > Clostridia > Saccharofermentanales > Saccharofermentanaceae > Saccharofermentans. Next base: position 33,232 of record CAMYXL010000034.1, read on the forward strand.
ATGTGATATGTTGGACGGAGACGGGGATTATAAAGGAACGGAAGTTACTGCTTCTGATATAAAGGCGGCCGGAATTGACAGAGAGAAATGCAAGAACCTGAAAAACAGATTCTGGACTTTTATCATCGATTCCGAAGTGGATATAGACGGTGGAATACTTGATCAAAAT
>CAMYXL010000035.1 GCA_947303255.1 uncultured Clostridia bacterium
ACACTCGGAAAACATGTTATGCCGCTATAATGAAGTTCCGGTCTGGCCCATCTTTTTACATGCGAGGCAAGTTCGTTTATCTCAGCGATCGTCGCGCCCACATCGCACATATAACCTTCGATGGCTGTTCTGCCGAGATCTGCCGAGAGTGCATCCTGAAGGTCGTTTTCGTGGGTTCTTATGGCCGCCGAGAATTCTTTGAGCATTCTTTTTCGAAAAGAAACATCCAAAGTCTTCCCTGTCCTGAAAAAACTTCTTTGCTTTTCTACGGTCTCATGGATCTTTTCTTTGTTCCAGCTCATTTTATCCTCTGCCTCGAAAACTAATCTATGGTTCTGATTATACCTTATATATCAAAGACAGCAGGATTAAAATACTTTCGCGAAAAGATACACGAAGTTACGAAAAAGTGTCAGTTTATCCGACAATGGTTTTCTCAGATGTCTAGCACTCTTCTTAAGCACCCAACAAATCTATTTCAATAGATAATACGTATGCACCTTGGTCATTAGGATCAAGTTTCAATGAAACAGAACGTACTAAGTATCTGGCCTCCATTGTTACTCCATTACTATCATCTTCAGCAAGCTCTACATCCGCCTCGTCATAGTTACCATCATCATCTCTGACGTAATCGACAGCAAGATAATAACTTACCTTTTCATAGACTTCTTTGGCAGTATCAAAGTCACTCAGTTCTATGGTGATTTCGGCATTGCTGTTATCAACAATAAGGATTTCTCCTCCTTCAGACTCAAAATCCGAATCTAATCTAATCGCCGAAATATAATCCTTAGAACTGACCATGTCCGGGAACCAAATAAAACCAACATTAACACTCTTTTCATCATAGTTACTGTCCCACTGAGGAGCAATTTCAAATCTCTCCGCATAGGATTCAGCAGTATCACCTGAGTATATTGTTCTTATTGCAAGCACATTAGCAGCTATCTGATCAGCACTTTTTCCACTGCAATCTATAAATATAGAACCGCCCTCATTCTTGACGATTTCCGTTTCAGTTTCAGTCTCAGTTTCAGATTCCGAAATCGTAGTTTCTTCTGATGTTGTCTCGGAAGTTTCAGTCTCCGTAGTCTCAGATTCCGTAGGTTCAGATTCTGTAGTTTCAGTTGAGACGGATTCAGATTCTGTAGTCTCTACAGCTTCTGTCTCAACCTCTGTCTGAGAAGATCTGTCCGACTCCTCCTTATCACATGAACACAAAGATAATACCAACCCGCCAATAACGATAAGACTGATTAAACGTTTCATTCTATACTCCTCACAACTCCATTTTTAATCCCTATAAAACGACGATTACGGGATCCTTCTAAATTGTAACAAAAATAATTATATTATTCTTCATCCCGGTAATTATGATTGTATATCGCGAAAAAGTATCGTATAATTCCACATGATCAAGGTCTACAGGACCGATAAAGGAGGAAACCCGAATGGTTGCGTTCTTAAGAATTAGAAATACCTGATACGCATGAAACCTTAACTAGATAGTTTCGTGCGCGTTTTTTTCACACATAAACTATATATTTTAAGGAGAATACTATCATGGAATTTCAAGACAATGTTGTCAAGGAATACTTAAGGAACGTTTATTTTATCTCGGGTACGGCTTGCGGCGGCAAGACGACGGTCACAAAAGCACTTGGTCGGAAGTATAATATTCCCATTTATGTTATAGACGATCAGTTCACTATTCATCAGCTCAAGTCCGACGGTGAGTATCAGCCTACCATGAACAAGAATTTCAGGGATGCTGACGAATTCTTCGGAAGGAGCGTTGAAGAATATAAGGCCTGGCTACTCGGAAACAAGCGAGAGCAGTTGGATTATGTCCTGCTCGACCTCATTAGGTTATCCAGAGATCAGGTCATCTTATGTGACCTTCACATCGTAGTTGAAGAAGCTGATCGTATCACCGACCCTTCAAGGATCGCGTTCATGATCTCAAAGCCCGAAAACATCGTTGAGACATACTGTAATCGTCCGGATCATCAGCCTTTCAACGATTTCATCCATAGCGCCTCCGACTACGAAAAGGCCAAGGAAACATGCGAGAAGACTCTCTGTGATCTGAACATTGCCGCGTATGACTTCATTAAAAACAGTGACTATTTCTGGGTAGAGCGTGACAACAACCGAAGCGTCGAAGAGACAGCTGCATTAGTCGAGAAGCACTTCGGCTGGCACCTAATGGATGATCTCACTATCCAGAAGGTCGACAAAGATACTGAGTTGCAAAGTGAGCTCTTATCTTTTATCGAAAACTGTTCATGGCAAGAAACGAAGGATCATCTTGCCAAGCTAGTCAGAGACTGGGAGTTCACCGACTGGGAAACAATGTTCGTTGCAAAGGCTGACGGGAAGGTAGTTGGAATGGCTTCAGTCCTGAAGGAAGACTACTACCCGACACCTGATATCTTCCCTTGGGTATCTAGCATATTCGTAAGTGAGGATTACCGAGGACAAAGAATCAGCGGCAAGCTCATCGAAGCCGCAAACATGTATTTGAAGAATCGTGGTTTTACCAAAAGTTACATACCTTCCGATCATGTCGGACTTTATGAGCACTATGGCTACCAATACGTAAGGGACATCACTAATTACGGTGGCACCGATGATCATCTGTACGAGAAGTTCTTCGCCCAAGTATAAGTAACACTAAATAACTTAAAGGCACGTCTCAGTTTGAGGCGTGCCGATCTTTTAATGATATACTTACTCTGTCATGAAAAAAAATCATGGAATATTGGGGAGAATATGAAAAAGCATTACATAATCGAAGTTAAACTTGACAAAATTGTTTTCTACTTACTGTGGAAAGACGAACGCTTTATGCTTATTGACGATAAGTTTCTTTTCTTCAAGGGGAAAACCGAATTACACGAATTCATCAACGAACACAAATTGTTAGTTGATAAAGATGTAGAATCCTATGATCTGGATTCAGTCATAGATCTTATACCTCAACTTAAGGAATCTGAAAAGTGCAACAAAATCCTTGATTGCTGGAATCTCTTCAGCGACATGGCTCAGACAATCGGAATCTTTTTCTCCGGAGACAGTGATGATATCTCGATCCTATATGAAAAGATAGTTCTCGGAAGCAATATAGAAGCACTGAAAAATGCTGAGTATCATCCCCTTCTGACCAATGAAGAAAATAGACTTCTTGAATCTGTTTTGTGTGATGGAATTAGTATTTTTCGAAAAGGTTTATTACTACAAGTCACTTCTTCTTAAGCACAGCTATCGCAGCATAATGCTTGACTTCAAACTTGTCAGGATAATCTTTAAGCATCTGTCTGTGTTCGATATCCCATTTAGCAAGTTCTTCAGGAGATAATGATGCACCAACGCCTCTGCATGCGAACATCCTGCCGTGCCAGGACTCCTTTGTAAAAGGGACCATCAGATCATATTCTTCATGATACTCCATCTCGAAAAAGTTATACATCGCATCTGGTATATGGATAGGATGCTTCGTTTCACCTCCACCTGACCAGTCAGGACTAAACTTACGAACAAGATCCTCACTATTACCTGCTATCTCATCTTCATAAGGAAGCCACGCCATAAAAAGAATAACCAGCCTTCCGTCTTTCCTAAGAATACGGTGAAACTCAGGTGCTATCTTATCGTGATCAAAATACCAAAAACACTGACAAGCTGTTAATACATCAAACGATTCTGGAGGAAAGTCGATCTTTTCAGCAGAGACAGTTTGAAAAGCAATATTCATACCGGATTCCTCAGCCAGTCGTTTGGCCTGCTCTATCTGCTCAGGTGATATATCTGTACCTACCCACTCTGCTCCGTATTTATACATATTGCGTGGAAGAACTCCCGTGCCGGTTCCAAGATCAAGAACTTTCTGACCTTTAATACAAAGACCTCTGTCTGCAACCTTCTGATAGAATTCATCAGGATAGATGTCCCTGTATTTGGCATATGCTTCCGACGTCTTTCCCCAGTCAAAAGCCTTTCCTGCATCAATTCTACTATCCTTTATATCCATTTATTGCTTCTCCTCTTCGATATATTTAATCTTACAGTTCTTAGCATGCTTCTCAAACTGCTCCGGTAATTTCTCGATCAACTTCTGTCTCTTTGCAGGATCAATAATCATCCATGAAAGGATGTTTCTCTCCGTCTTCCTTGTAGGCAATGACCGCATCGAGATCGATGTTTTCGACGCTACTGAAGATATTAGCCTCAATATACGGATTCGTTTCCTTAAGCTTGGCGATCAGTTCCTTTATCTCGAGTCTTTTGGAGTCACTTGCCTTATCATTACGCTCGGTGATCCTGCACGCACAATTCAGGAAATGAAGGTCGCAATGATCTCTCCACTCACAGATGTCGTTTTCCTTGATAAGATACATCGGACGAATGAGTTCCATACCTTCATAGTTTTTGCTTCGAAGTTTGGGCATCATGGTACGTATCTGCCCGCCGTAAAGCATCTCCATCAGGATCGTCTCTATGACGTCGTTATAGTGATGACCGAGTGATATCTTGTTGCAACCGAGTTCACGTGCCTTACTATATAGATAGCCTCTTCTCATCCTCGCGCACAGATAACATGTGTTCTTATCCGCATTATCAACTGCATCGAAGATCGGGCTCTCAAAGACAGTGATCGGGATCCCGAGATCACGAGCATTTTGTTCGATAAGAGCTCTGTTATCATCATTGTATCCCGGGTCCATGACAAGAAAGACCAGGTCGAAGTTCACCTTCCTGTGTCTTTGTATCTCTTGAAAAAGCTTCGCCATGAGCATCGAATCTTTGCCGCCTGATATACACACGGCAATTCGATCACCCTCACTTATCAGCTCGTATCGCATGCATGCCTGTGTAAACGGCGTAAACAGGCGAGCGTGAAACTCATGTCTTATGCTATCTTCTGCTGTGAACTGTTTATCAGGCATTGTCTCTTTCCTTAACTGCTCTTCGATTTTTTTCTAAGTTTAGCATATGCTGATTCAAAAGCATCATTCGGAAGGATTACTCTTTTACCAATGAGATCCGGGTAGTGTTCATTTTTGTAACGTTCAACAAACTTTTTAGCTGTTCTATCTTATCTTTCATTGTATTCGTCCGATTCAGGCCTTTCCCATAAATGACCCCTGCCATGTAGCGATAATAAACTCAGTGTCATCATGGATCATGGTAAAGTCCGATACATATTCATAATCAAACTTTTGAACTATCTCCATAGTATCTGCTTTAACAAGATAAGATACAGGACTATTTTTTGACATGTTATTACGATCGAGTTTTTTCTTAGTCAGAATGAAGTAATAATTCTCATTTGGAGACGCCCAAAGAAAACTAATATAGTATGCGTCGTTCTGAAACGCTTCTTCCGGAATTGCAATACGCTTCAATTCCTTAAACTGCTTATCGCACATTATGATCTGCTTATTCTTTCTGTCTACATAGTAGTTGTGTTCTTTACAGAAAGAAATACCACCTCTGATATCGTCGGGCAACACATCAGGGAATTTCTGTACTATCTTGAAGTTGATATTTTCAGGATCGGCCTTGGAAGCCATGACAACACCCTTACTATACCCCCACTCATCAGCAACAAACTTATAAATTAAGTTGCTATGGCGATCATAATGCATATAGCTGACACGAGGTAAAGAATGTGGATCTTCCTGTCGATCAAGGACCTTACACGTGTTATCTGTGCAGTCCCAAAGCATCGTGTTACCGTTCCAATCAAGATCCAGAACATTTTCGTTATCAGAAGTGAAAGTCATCGGATAACCTTCTCTTTCTTCCATCTTATTGCGGAAGAGTTCTACACCGGTCTCCATTGAGATCAACGCAATGAGTCCGCCGGTATTCTTGGCAGCCAGATACTTCTTGTCTGAGGAGATCGCTTTCTCACTTACATTGCTGACAGTCTTGGTCTGCAGGACGAGTTTCTTCGTATCTGCATCGTAGACATAAACGGTATTTCTGCTGTTACTTGTCGCAATGAGCTTCTCGTCTTCAGTTACAAACAGCTTAAAGCCGCCTTTAAGTTTCTTTATCCCTGCCATTTAGAACTACTCCTTGATGATCGTATTCACGATAGGATTATAGCACTATAAAAGCCCGCGAACTTCATGCTAGCGAGCTTTTCCCGTGTTCTGTTTATTCTATTACGGGCAGATCCTTCTTCTCTATATACTCCACTCGGTCGAAGATAAGTTACTTGCCATGCTAATGACTTGATTTTGACTTTTATACCCGGTTCTTGGCAAAAAAAGGGTTCCGAGGAATCTCGAAACCCCATGTGGTTACTGGTGTTCGCGAGCGGATTCGAACCGCTGGCCTTCCGCTTAGGAGCTCTATGGACGGAACGAGAAACGTAGAAAGGACAAGCATTCTCGGGGTTACCCGTCCATCAGCCAGCCACTTTTCCAGCCACCTGAGATAGCTATAGAATTATCAAACTACCTTCTGCGTTGAACAGTCGTTCGTACTTCAATTCATATAAGTCTATGATCGGTTTTGTTTGTTTCACCAAATAGATCTTGGCTAACGACCACTAGGTCTTCTGCGCTTTTTCTACAGAATTCCAATCGATCTGATTCTGATAATAGACTTGAAAACCTAATTTCAACTCCGTCGACTTCGAAGTATCTCGAAAAAGCAGGCTCTTCTATTACGATTTTACGAAGTGTTTGGCACCATCCATAATTAGGTATTATCAGATTCTTATGCTTAACACGTCTTCCAGAAGCTATCCATATATCGCGTTTATATTCCAATCGCACCCAATCAAATAAGGTTATTACAGATGTGTTGAATTCCTCAATATCATAGTGATTATTGAGACAAAACACTTCTTTGATCGATCCCTCTTGTTTAGTCCTATAATCGTTATACATTTCTACCAAATCTTTCATTATTATCTCCTCCCATAATTAGTATGTACGTGTACAATTATATCTTCGTCCGATGCAAATTCAGTTTTCCTTCCACTCGACTTCTGGAATAAATGTTCAGCTCTGTAGGACTTTAATTCACTATTGATTGGATCATACTTAATTCCATTGATATAGTCCATAGCATGAATACCTTCATGAAGAACTGAACTTACTAAATCTGCTGAGCTTCTACGGATATAAATTTTGCCGTTCTCATGTCTGCCGACGACCTTGCGATCTGGGGTTACATAATAGTCAAACAAATCGTCTCCAAGTATGTTCAAACTGATCATTTTATTGCTAATCCTATCGGCAACAATGGTTGATTCAATAGTAATACCTATTAGTTCGCGTAATAACTCTTTTCTAGAAAGGTAATTTACTCTATCTGAATGGTTTGTAATGGATTCTTTATTTTCACTTAGTCGTTTTCCGTAAGTGTTTCCGAACCCGCCATGAAATCCCGTTCCCATTATATCACCTCCTCAGGCGAGTTCATTGCTTTTCCAAACTCACTCTCAAATTTGTAGATCTTTATTCCCATATCCCTGTATTTTTGAAATATAGAATCCGGGCAAGCTCCATAGACCACAATTGCAATAGGCTGAAGTCTCCTCACTACTACCTCCAACCCTTGAACAAATATGGTTCGATCCTCAAGAGTCTTAAGAGTTCCATGCGTACCGACTGCTATTACTGAACGTTTTGCAATACCATCAGTACATATCTTATATGTTCTTTTATCCCCATATCGAAGATTGGGAAGAACTTTCACTCCATTAACCTGAAGCCATGCTCCAATTGCTCTGCTACGGTAGATATTCCATAGTTGCATTATTAGGGGCATGTCTCGATAGAGGCTCCAGTCGGGAAGTATTACTCCATTGTAGCGTTGAAGAATAGGAAGGTATCTCTTAGGATTTCTCCATAATCGTTCAAACAGGTAATCATCTTCATAGAAGTGTACCCAGCAATCGAGATCATTTGCGGATATACATTTAGAAAATGGAATCAGCCTGTTAGGAATATCATAGCAGGGATAAATAACAGGAAATTCAAAGAACCCGGCAAAAGTTGCTAAAGCTACTAAGAATGCGTTAAAAACATCTTTGCACCCTTTACGGATGCCATTTACTTTCGACATATATTATGCCCTCCTTGTTGGAAAAATAGCGGTTTAATCTAATAGAAATCATGATGATTCCTCCTAATTAATTGAATTTTTCCTTGGGATGTGGCATAATAATTTTGCTGAATTAGGATGCTTGCATCCAAAGGAAATACACCTTATAAGCCTATATGGTTTATGGGTGTTTTTTCTTTTGTCTACTTAATACAAACATACGCATCACTCCTTTCTTCACCAGTGGCGCGAGTCCCAACTATCACGTTCGCGTTGCATATTGTACTCTTCCACATAATCAAACTGATTACGCGGACAAAGATGTTGTATCAATGGAAGATATCTATCTAAAATAATGTCATCATACTCTTTTTCTGCTCGGGAACGCCATTCCTCGTTAGTATTTGCTAACGTTCTAATTCTTTTCTGAGCAGAAGATTCCGAAACACCGAAGTTTTTTATGAGAAAAGGTACTGTAATTCTAATGCCTTGATGCTGCATATATCGTAATAACTGTTCCGGCATAAGTAACTGAGCTGCATATGCATTAGCCTCAACCTCCTGATTATCATATAGTTCATCATGTTCTTTGCACTTTTGGTGCCCCATATCACTATGGCCAAGTTCATGAAGAATAGAAAAATTAATATGTGTTACGGGTTTGGCATTATCATAGAAGATAATCTTTTTACCGTGGAATTCTACTAATACAGCGGATTCACTCCCAAAATCACGTATATCAATCCCGTATTCTTTTGCTTTTTTATACGATCTACACCGAATATCGGTTCTTTCCTTTATCAGTTCCTTTGAAGAGAAGGGGAATGAATTTATAGCTTCGGCTGTAACAAGTATTATATTTGCTTTAGTATAGGCTAGCTTGAAATCTGGTTTCACTTTAATCCTCCTCGTCATCCCAAATATCATCGAAAACGCTTTTGAGGATGTTTTCGGCCTTTTTAAGTTGCTCGGGGTCAAGCTTATCAAGATTTCTCTGTATATAGTGAAGATCCTCGTTACTCGGATCAGCGTTAGTTTTACCGAGAAGATAGTCAGTAGAAGTATCTAATGCCTTGGCAATACGTAATAAAACGTCAGAGTTAGGAGTCCTAACCCCATTTACGTAGTTTGACATCGCTGCTTCTATTATCTCAGCCTTATTGGCAAGTTGACTTTGATTAAGATTACGCTTTTCCATTAGTAAGGCTATCCTCTCAGCAAATATAGACATTTTCTTTCCTCCCAAATATAAATCTTACCCATATTATAAGAACGTTAAGTCTAAACGTCAATAGTTTACACGTATTTTCAAGCATCATCAATAAGCTGCGCATTGAGAATTAACGAATTTATAACAATCAAATCCTAAAGGAGGCCGCCTGTTGCCAATCTCAGACGACAGCCGTAGTATTTTGGATACGGCCTTAGCACTTCCGGGAGAATCCAAGTATTTATTCCATCATCCTGACGGATCGCAGATTCAGAAGGATAATTATAGTCGCTATTTACGACGAGTATGCAAGAAACTAGGAATCACTACAACTCACAATCATGCTTTCAGAGTAGCCTATAACGCCAGGCTTATCGAAGCCAAAGTAGACGGAAATGAACGATGTCTAGTACTCGGACACTCTAAGCAGACCAACGAGAGACACTATTCATTTAGCGACAAAAGACGTGTGGGAGTCGTCAGAAACAAGCTGAATATGGCTAAGAGCGTATGAACCGACTGTGGCTGGCAAAAAGTTCCAGCCACTTTCCTGGCAAAAAACAAGGGCCTCGAGAAACCTCGAAACCCCTAAAAATACTGGTGTTCGCGAGCGGATTCGAACCGCTGGCCTTCCGCTTAGGAGGCGGACGCTCTATCCTGCTGAGCTACGCAAACGTCTATTCTTAACGAACAGGTCTTAGTATATCACAAAAAATATCGTTCCGACCATAACAATTAAGGATATTATCAAAAGAATGGCCGGAGCCCCTGTAGTACTGCTGTTTCGGTTCGCAAATATGAGTCTTCTAGGAATCGCAACGACTAATCCTGTGATCAGTGCATCAGCGGCAATCAAGAGAACAACATATACCAAAAGCTTGGAATATGGGTACTCTCCTGCCAATGGAACAGAGAGAAATGTGCTGATCGCAGGATATTCATAGAATCTTATGAAGTCCCTTATATCATTTTTTACGCCCACTCTTCTCGTAAGATAAGGAATGAGATTAATGATAGCCAGGAATCCGCCCATGAGGAGCGCCATAATAAGCGGGTTGAAGAACCTTATCGGGAATCTGTCACCTACAACCTTGTTCAGGACTATACAGACTGCAATCGAGATTAAAGAAATACCGAAAAGAACAACCTTATTGATGACGAATTTCCAGAATTCAGTGACATCCTTATTCGGGACAGCTGTAAAAATGTTGTATTGAGGCGGTGCAGAGAAATATACTCCGTGCTTATAGAACAAAGAGAGAATTACCGATATGAGCATTAATAAAAGAGCAGCTTCCATGATCGCTACAAAGCCCTTGGTAATGTGTAGTAATCCAAGTGTCAGCGAAGATATGAGCATAACTATAAAACCAAGTCCTGTCGGAAGAAGGATATTCCATCCGAACTCAGGGCGGTCATAGTCATAACGCGAAACTGCCGAGAATGCCAATGCCATCGGTGTCAGATAATGCATGTCATAAATGTTTTCCAGATTGAGCCTGAATACGTCCAAAGGGATCCTGCTTCCGATGTACTTCAGAAGATAAGAATATCCTAGTCCGAACAAAACCACATAGATGTAGTTAATTATTATGTTCGCCGTTAAGTTCTTATGCGGAACAAAGAACCTGAAGGTTATGCTCCAAAAGATTACCATGAAGAAGATGACACCGGCCCAAGCGACACACTCAAGGACGCTCTCAGACTTCATTGCAAGAGACAAAATGATTCCGACAAGGAAGATGACCGACTTATTGTTCAGGTATAAAGGCGCAGCCTTAGATCTTCCGACCTGGATTCCGCCCGGAGCTTCTGATCTTTTCTTATAATCATCGAATGGTGTATCGACTCTTGTGTTCTTTCCGAATATCGCCATTCCTTTTATACCATCCAGTTCATGTATTCCTTGAAGAATTTATATGCAGTATTCATTGTAGTTACGTATTCAGTCGAACCAGGGACATCATAGAAAACACCCGGTATAAACGTGCGGACTTCCGACATAGGGATACCGTCTACACTGTTGGAAACGATAGCCGAGTTCGGGTCAGTTGCGATTCCGTCCTCAGGTCCCATTTCGCCTCCGGAAGTAGGAACAGGAGTTGCGGTGATCTCACCGGAACCGTCATCTTCAAGCTGATCATCAGCAAGCGTTGTCTCATAGACTGTTTTGAGATCGATAGAGCCGTCCGGTTTTTTGAACATGGTCAGATCCTCAAACGGATATACGTAAAAACCGTTGCTGTCTCTTACGCTCTCAGGATCTGTTCCGGTGCTCTGGATCAGACCTGCCAGAGTGTTCAGGTAATTATTCTTGTCAAATCCGACCTTAGAGTTTTCGAGACATTCAGAAGCGAGATCAACAAAAGCGGAAATGTTTGTAGTAACACCCGGCACGATCTCTGTGGTTCCGTCCGATTTCATGGCAAGTCTTGATACATCCTGAAGCTCGATAAGAGCATGGCAGATGTTGTAGGACTGAGTAGCCCAGTTCTCGCCGGATATGACGTAAGCACCCGTAAGAGATGCCTTATTGCGGCTTCCTGTCGTAGGATCGATGTTTATTCCGTCCCAGACTACCCTCTTGATCCTGCCGTCCATTATCTCGATCTCGACATAATCGATGTAGCCCTTCTTATCCAGAGTAAGCGACTGTGCAAAGTACGTTCCGTCCTTAAGACCAGCCGGCGGGTTATATTCGCTATATGCAACATCATCGGAAGTTGATCCGTATCTGGACAATGCAATCGGCATCTGTTTTCCCAAGGTCTGAACCGTAAGCATCTTGATCTCTTTCTGCTCATATGCGATCGGGTTCTCCTCATCCTCGACTCGCTTGTAGCCGATTATGGTCGAACCGTCCTTATTGATACCGACATAAGAATGAAGTTCCCTGTTTTCATTATCGAAAACACTTATATCTGCAATATAACCGATTATGTTCTCATCCTTGTCATATGCCATATAAACATGGTTTACACCCTGTGTACTATCTACCAGATCATGCTTAAGTTCGGCATAGGATTCGGCCTTTATGACATCACTGAAGATCTCTTTATAGTATTCCTGCTTACGTATCTTCATCTTGCCGTAAGAAACATAAACACCCAAAGAGATGACCAGGCCGCTCAGGATGACCATAATAGCAAGATCGATAAGCATCTTACGAAGTTGGGCTCTTGTCATCATGAGGCATCACCCGCCTTCCTCTTAACAATCTCTTTGTGAGAAAGCGTTCCCAGATAATAATCGATCGAAGGTGTTGCAATGTTTACCAGAAGTACCGGTGCACAAAGACCCGTGATCGGATCTACCCTGTCATAGATAAACACAGTAAGACAAGCGCAGAAGAATGCAACGACCATTCTCATGATCGGATTAATAGGCATTGTCGAGAAATCTCCAAGGACAAATATCGCGATGAACAAAACTCCTGAAGTAAGGATAAACACTCCAAAAGAAGCAAGTCCGTTTCGATTAATGAAATCCGTGAGATGAACCAAAGGATACATCAGCAAAACTCCGATAAGGTAACCGAAGAATGCATATCCTCTAACGATCTTCTTAAGCAAAAGATAGAACACGCCGATTATGATAGCGATACCGCTTCCGACACCAATAAACGTCGCAAAGCTTCCTGCCAGAACCTCTACCGCATAGATAGAAGAAGCATCACCCATAGCTGCACTTCTTCCCGAAAAATCTACCAGAGTGTCAAGTTTGAAAAAGTCCGTCAAAGGCTCCGAAAAGCCCATTAATTTGCCCGGAACGACCACCTGAACAAAAAGCCTTGCGGCAATTGCAGGATTCAAAAGATTGGTTCCTACACCGCCAAAAAGCTGCTTGACCACAAATGATCCGATGAAGGCACCAAGGATAACGACATCAACGGAAGTGTCAGGCGGAAGAAGCAAAGCAAATATGGTTCCGCTTATGACGGAACTGATATCAAGATAATCTTTGTTAATAGTGTTTGGTCTAAGTAATCTTGAAAAGATGAAATCCAAAACAAAGAAAAGTATCTGAGATAATAAGAGCAAACCAAGAGCTCGAAGACCATAGTAAACGACCGCCAATATGATACAAGGTATCAGCGCGATCAAAACGTTGATGTAGATAAATGGTGCATTCTTCTCTGAATGGATAAACGGAGCAAAGTAACCTTTTGTCATACGTACTTTCCTCCTTCGAACGGAAGAACGATAGTATCTTCGTCTATCATATCTTCAGTAAATCCGTCCTCGTTCTCAGCGAATGCTTCAAGAAGCGATGCATCACCGATATCGATCTTGTCCATCGTAAATCTTGTTCTGCTGTTGTTTGATAGTTCCTTATTAGTCTTACTAGGTTTTTTGATCTTAGCAGCAAATGACGCGATCGTTCCCGTAAGGTCAAGACCTGCGGGACAAACGTATGAGCAGGCGCCGCAAGCTATGCATTTGTACGCGTTTTCGAGCATGGCCTTGGTATCAAGACCGGAATCGATAAGCTTGTAACAGATACTCGGCGTGATATCCATCGGGCAGGCATCATAACACATACCGCAGTGGATGCAAGGAGTCTTCGGAGACTCGAGCATCTTTATGACTGTGATAGCTGAAGTTGTTTTTATTATCGGAGTATCAAGATCTGTGCATGACAGGCCCGTAAGAGCGTTGCCCCACACGATCCTGCATGAAGAAAATACAGGAGACATCTTACTTAGAACGTCACGGATCGGAGTTCCGATCGGAACCAGGACATTATGACCGTCAGTGGTGTCACCTGAAACGGAGACGATCCTGCTGCAGAAAGGCATGTTATCGGCAACAGCCTCCCACACCGCATTTAAGGTCGAGCAGTTGAAAAGGACTGCGCCGACGCTTTCTTCGAGAGTATCATTCTCGTTAAGTTCAACGGAATAAAGTGCCCTCGCGATAAGTCTGAAATGACCCTGCGGAAATCTTTCCTTAAAATGCAAAACTTCAAATGTAAGATCCGGGTGGTCGCCCTTTATTCCGTCTATTGAATTCTGAAGATAGCCGAGCTCGAGTTTTCGATCAGAAGAAATAAGAAATCTGATCTTATTGATGCCAAGGATACCTGCTACGACTACTGCACCCATTACGATGTAATCAGGTGTATCACAGATCCTGTGAAGGTCACAGGTGGCATACGGCTCGCTTTGAAGACAGTTTACGAGAAGTTCCTTAACCTTGAGCTTCTTTGCACGGTTGATCTTAGCGATCGTAGGGATTCCCTCACCGCCCATGCCGACGATACCGGCACTTTTGATGATTCCCATTGCAGTACTCGCATCAACATTAAGATCCTGCCTAGGTCTAAGGGACGGATGGTAAGTTCTCTTTCTGTCACTCTCAATAACGATTGCCTTGGTCGTAACGCCGTTAGGTAGAGTTATCGTCTTGATCTCAGTTACTTTACCTGAAATACCTGAATGAACAGGAACCGAAAATGTTCCAGGAGCAGGAGCTCCGACACACTGACCGATCTGGACTTCATCACCGGGCTCAACTGTTGGAATAGCATCAACGCCATAGTGCTGCTTCATCGGGAGAATGATCTTCTGCGGATAGATTCGCTCGATCATAGATTCGCACACATAACGAGTACGCCTTGAAAAATTCAAGGCGTTCTCAGGTAATATGCTTTTTATGAAAGAGTATTTCTTAGCAGACATCAAACCATCCTCATTTTCGATGAATCAAGGCTTAGTCGGCGTAACCCTCCAGACGCTTGGAAACACTGGATCTGCCGAGCTTACGAATAGCTTTGGCCTCGATCTGTCTGATTCTCTCTCTTGTAACACCAAGAGTTCTTCCTACCTCTTCGAGAGTTCTCTGTCTGCCGTCATCAAGACCGAAACGGAGCTTAATAACCTTAGCTTCACGCTCGGACAATACGGACAATACGTTTACTAATTCTTCCTTAAGGAGAACACGTGCAACTTCCTCGTCAGGTGACAATGTCTCATCACTGGAGATAAAGTCTACGAGGTGGCTGTCCTCTTCCTCACCTACAGGCTTATCGATGGATACAGGATCCTGTGAGATACGCTGGATTTCTCTGATCTTCTCAGGAGACAATTCCATCTTCTCTGCAAGTTCGTTAACGTCAGGCTCTCTGCCGAGTTCCTGAACGAGCTGTCTCTGGATTCTTGTGAGCTTGTTGATAGTCTCAACCATGTGAACAGGAATACGGATAGTTCTTGCCTGATCGGCAATAGCTCTTGTGATAGCCTGTCTGATCCACCATGTAGCATAAGTACTGAACTTAAAGCCCTTAGTGTAGTCGAACTTATCAACTGCCTTTATAAGACCGATATTTCCTTCCTGGATAAGATCCAAGAGAGAAAGTCCTCTGTTCATATATTTCTTAGCAATAGATACAACAAGTCTCAAGTTGGATTCTACGAGAACATCCTTAGCTGACTCATCACCTTCGCTCATTCTGGAAGCGAGATCTCTCTCATCATCTGCTGAGAGCAACGGGATCTTACCGATCTCTTTGAGGTACATTCTGATGGAGTCATCAACTCCGATATCCTCTGAAGAAGTGAATTCCAAAGCCTTGGAAGAATCAATATCCTGTTCGATGGATATGCCGGCCTTTTCTGCTTCTGACGCCAACGCACCCGCGTCTTCAGGACCAATTTCAAACTCGTCTGTAATATTGTCAAAATCGCTCTCAGAAATCACATTCTTGTTCTTACCTGCGATCTTCTTGATTGCCTTAAGTGCACTTGCTAAATCTGCCATGTTTCCTCCAAAATACCATTTTTGAAAAGCCTAATGATCAATCAACATAATCCTTAAGCTTTTTGCTCCTGCTGGGATGGCGGAGCTTACGGATCGCCTTGGCTTCAATCTGCCTAATGCGTTCACGCGTTACGCCAAACTCTTTGCCGACTTCTTCCAATGTACGCTGTCTGCCGTCATCAAGACCGAACCTTCTTCTCAATACCTTGGCTTCTCTGTCACTCAGAGTATCCAACGTTTCCAACAGTTCTTCTTTAAGAAGTTCTCTTGATACGACTTCATCAGGCGAAGCGGTTTCATCGCTGGCGATAAAGTCTACGAGGTGGCTGTCTTCCTCCTCGCCGACCGGTTTGTCAATCGACACAGGGTCCTGAGAAATCTTCTGGATCTCACGAATCTTTTCTTCCGACAGACCCATCTTATCCGCAAGCTCTTTTGTGTCAGGCTCACGTCCAAGTTCCTGTATCAATTGTCTTTCTATTCTGTTGAGCTTATTGATCGTCTCGACCATATGCACCGGGATACGTATTGTTCTTGCTTGATCCGCTATTGCTCTAGAAATAGCCTGTCTTATCCACCAAGTCGCATATGTACTGAACTTAAAGCCCATTGAATAGTCAAATTTGTCAACGGCCTTAATAAGACCGATATTTCCTTCCTGGATAAGATCCAAGAGAGAAAGTCCTCTATTCATATATTTCTTCGCAATGGAAACTACCAAGCGAAGATTTGATTCGATGAGAGTGTTTTTGGCATCCTCATCGCCATCAAGCATTTTCTTTGCTAATTCCTGTTCTTGATCACCGCTGAGAAGCGGAACCTTACCGATTTCCTTGAGATACATCCTTACAGAGTCATCTACGTTGATCTCTTCACTTGATGCTTCTCGAATAGATTCTTCGGCAGCCTCATCAGGATCTTCCTTATCAGTAATGGTGACGCCCATTTTTTCAAGTTCTTGCGTAAGTCTTACGGAGTCCGCAAGGCCGTTTTCAAGATCAGCTGCTTCATTTTCAACAATCTCTTGTCTCAATGATCCGCCGCCCTTGTCAGCTAACTTTTTAAGCTTTGCAAGTTTCTTGTCAAAATCAGCCATCAACTACTCCTTATTTTTTCTTGGAAGTTTCTGTAGCCACCTTGTTTTCAGAGAATTTAGCTTTACCGGATTTAACGGTGTAGATTCCATTCTTGGAGTACAACTTAAGTTCAACGTCGTCCTTATCTGCACTGGAACCAGCTGACTTAAGAGCAGCACAGTAATTGTTAAACAGAAGCTCTGCCGTTGCCTCATCAACCTCATCACCTGTCAACATTGAAACCTTCTGACAGGAAATGCCCTGAATGGAATAACCCGGTGTATTACCGTCTGCATCCTTCGTTTCGTCAATCTTGACAATATTCTCAACGATAGAATGCATCTTATCTTCCATCTTCGAATGAACCTCAGTCCTTTTCTTGTAAAGAGGGAATGAAACAACTACCGTGACCAAAAGGCAAACTGCAGCTGCTCCGGTAATGATAGCTACAACCTTTTTAGGTGCCTTTACATCCTTAGCCTGTATCTCAAACTGCTTGGTCTCAACACCTTCATCGAGAGCCTCGCTCTTAGCATTTCTCTCAACTACAGGAGTTACACGATCAGGCATTGTAGAATACTGATTCTTTGCTCCGGTGTTTGTCTTTCTCTCGAACTTTTCCATCGGGAATACGATGTCCTTAAGCTCTGCATCAACCGGAATTACTTCACCTATCGGGAAAACAGCATTACAGAATATGCAATCACACATTTCGTCTGCTGAATTGTACATTACGAGTGAACCGCAATTTTTGCACAAACCTTGCAAAACAGCCATTTAAAAACCTACCTTCAATTTTCATAAATCGCGCATAAGCGCATTAAAAGACAAATTACAATATAACCTCCATAGGAGAATATGTCAACTATTTATATTATTAATATAGAAAATTACTCGTTCGTGTTATAATCACCACAAACATAAAGGAATCAGGCCCAATGGAATCAAAAAAGACAATGCCAATAAATGAACATGAGCGATTTATGCGAATGGCACTCAAAGAGGCTCAGAAAGCCTACAAACTCGAAGAATGCCCGATAGGTTGCGTAATCGTAAAAGACGGCGAAGTCATAGCCCGCGCCCACAACATGAGGATCACTCATAATAGTGCACTAAGCCACGCTGAGATCCTGGCGATCAAAAAAGCGTGCAAAAAGCTTGATTCCTGGCGTCTTTCCGACTGCGATCTTTATGTCACTTTGGAGCCTTGTACCATGTGTTCCGGAGCCATCATCCAGGCAAGGATCAGGAAAGTATATTTCGGTGCATACGAACCCAAAGGCGGTGCAGTATGCTCCTGCAACGACATTTTTAACATTTCCCATGGTCATAATCACCAGGTCCTTTTTGAGGGTGGCGTTCTTCAGGAAGAAAGTTCCAATATGCTCAAGGAGTTCTTCAGAGAGGTTCGAGAGAGCAAGAAATCAAAGAACATATTCCCTGCCCTTACGAACGAGCCAAATGATCTTCTCCTTGACCTCGATTCCAGAAGCCTCAACTGAAGCAGCGTAAAGATCAAGCTGGAGCTTGTGCTTTTCCTCCAATATCTTTTTGATCTCAGCATCATCGTCACTTCCGATCCTGTCAGTCTTATAGTCAACTATCACTGCCTCATCGCCTTCCATGAACATAACATCAAGTACACCTTGTACAAGAGTGTCATCATCGGTGTCCTTAACTCCTATGGAGAACATGATTGGCTGCTCAAAGTATGCTTTATCAGCAATTTCAGCCTTAGTTATTCTCTTAAACAGATCCGACATGAGGAAACTTGAAAGTTCATTTTCAAAAGACTCCACTACAGGAATCATATCGTCCTTAATAACGCCTCTGTCCTTCAGATAATCAAGTTCCGACTTAAGAGCTTCATTAGAACTCATTCCAGACTCCATGTTTTCGAGTATTGAAGGAAAATCAAAGAAGTGCAAAAGATTATGGATCAATGTTCCCTTTGCAGAAGCTGATGAGTACATGTTCTTCGGATCGTAATACTCCGGTTTTGGGACAATGAGATTGATAGGAAGTCTTTTGCGCTCCTTATCATCAGCTGTATCAAGAGATAACTTGAGTTCTTCCTTCTTAATCTCAGATACACTGGTCTTAGAGGAAGCATTGACCGACTTCTCGAATTTATACTCAGGGAATATCGGCTTTCCTTCATTATCAAATCCGTCCACGTTAAGATGTACAGGAATGATCTCCTCCATATCAAAACTGCGCAGAATCGCGTCAGTATCAACTGTTTCAAAACCGATCATTTCAATATCAAAACCATCAAAATTCGAAATATCCTTGATATATGCAGAATCAGGAATTCCCATCTCCTCTTTCAAAACATCAGCCTTGGAAATCCTCATGAGAGAAAGCATAAATTCCTCAGAAACATTTTTAAAAGACAGATGTGTCTTTCTGCTGAATTTCATATTCTTTTCTCTTTGGCCCTCTTCGAAGAATCTCTTATGAGAAAGCACAGGTTTGAAACTCATGACCATCGAGAGTTTCCTCTCAGCTCTTGTCATAGCAACATACAAAAGTCTTAGAGCTTCAGCCATACTCTCCAAATGCATCTCATCATCGTGCATCATTGACTCGAACGACGGACAACGTATGACAGTTTCGTCTTCGAACAGATCATATGCTATGAAACCAAATGATTCATCAAAAGAAAGAAGACTCTTATCCTCTTTAACGCTACTATCAAGCTGAGTAACAATAACAAATGGGAATTCCAATCCCTTACTCTTGTGATATGTCATTACGTTTACGGCATTTGTGTCTTCACTCGGAATTTCAAAACCGGCAGCGCCAGGCATCTCAATCTTCAAGCTGTCAAGTGTAGCTGCGATTGCTGAAATATCGCTTCCCCTGTCAATGAAAGAGTTAACGAGCCAGTCCTTAAATTGTCTCAATTTTCTTACTTCGCTCGTATTATTTTTCTTAACATTAGCCAGGATGCCTGTTTCAGCATAGATTCTCTCAATAAGCTCGCTGATATTAAACATCATAGCTTCAGATCTTAATCCGTCGATAGCTTCCAGGAAACCTAATACTCTTTCATAAAGTTCAACATCATCAGGATCTTTTCTGTCAGCATAACAACGCAACTTGTCGATAAGGTTCATCTTCAACAAGTCACATTTCTCAGCGTATATCGTTATCTTAGCAATGTCATTCACTGTGAAGTTGGAAAACCTGAAACCAGCCAGCATTACGCCCAGCATACATTCATCCCTGTGTTGATTTCCCAGTATGGTAAGAAGAGCACACAATGAAGAAATGTCATTATCTTCATAAAGTTTCTTCTCATCAAAACATGATGATGGAACACCGAGAAGATTTAAAGCCTTGGAAATAGATCTCGCTCTATCATTAGATCTAGTAAGAATACATATATCTTTCGGTTCATGTAAAGGATCACTCAGGTAATTTTTTATCTCCCTGATTACACCTTTAAGTTCACCTGCATATGTCTTGCTCAAGGCAGAAAAATCAATTGAGGAACATTCATCACTCAAAATATAATCATCAGTGGTATCTTCTTCATCATCGTCTTCGGTATTTTGTCCATCGCGAATATCAACCAAAATAACAGAAGGAACTTCTCCTTCCGGTGTCTTGCTGTAAGCTGTTAACTTATGATCCTTGTTATACTCGATCTCCGTCGCTTCACCACTCATCAATTGGTAAAAGACCGTATTAACAAAACCAAGAATCTGAGGAGTACTTCTGAAATTGATGTTGAGTTTAAACAGTTTTCCGTCTATATCCTTGCCATACTGCTCCATTCTATTATTAAACAACTTAGGGTTAGCATATCGGAATTTATAGATACTCTGCTTAACATCACCAACCATGAAAACATTATTGTTTGAAAACTTCTCAACAATAGCATCCTGCAAAGTACTATTATCCTGGTATTCATCTACATAAATCTCAGCAAATTTATCTCTGTAAAACTCGCAAACCTGAGGATCTGAAAAGATTTCCAGAGCGTAGTGCTCCATATCAGAAAAGTCCATTACATGCGATCTTTTCTTGAGGTGAGCATAAGCATCATCCATCTTGGCTAACAGTTCCTTATACTCCCTTATGATAGCAGTCCTCTTTTTCTGTCGCTCAATAAGACCTTCTAATCCGATATCAAAAACATCCTGCAATTCTTGAGGCAGATTATAGTCAGCAAGAAGAGTTTTAAAACCATCAATACCGGGACAAGCATACCACAAAAGCGCAAATGCCGGAGCAATTATTACCTTATAATCTTTATTTCTAAAACCAAGTCCTGATGTCGCAACATCTTTCAATCTTCTGATACTGTTTGCGATTTCTTCAAAGCTTTGTACCGGATCACCATTAAGATTTGATACTATCTCATTTTCCCTAAGCACTGCATGAAGCGCAGGTTCAAGAATATCTACATAGTTTTGTTTTAGACCGGCAGACGTCAAAGCATCCAAACCTTGCCGAGCAGATTCAGCTGCAGAAGCATAAAAATCCTTCATCTTCAAAATGAATCTATCCAAGAAAAGAACCTTGTTGTTACGATCGTACTCTTCCCTCATTACTACCATTTTCTCAACGGCATCAAGATAGTTCGGCAAACTTCTGAGTTTTGAAAAAGTTCCGACCAATGAATCAACTAGATCACTGTCGCTTCTTCCGTCTCCAAAGAAAGAAGTCAATTTGAAAAATGCAGTATCATCAAATGTTTTCGGATCATTATACAAACTATATGTAGACGTTACGGCTGTTTTTGCCGCATACCTTAGAAGAATAGCTTTCTCTGATTCAGACACAGGCAAAAGACCGGTTTCCTTATCAAAACCGACCGCCTCACTACCCTTTTCCCTAATAACTCTGGAACAGAATGAATCGATAGTTTGTATGTATGCTGAAGGAAGAAGATTTAACTGTTCTTTGAGCATCTTCTTTTTCTGAGGATCAGTTTCTGTCTTCAGTTTTTCTTTAATGGCACGATTGATCTTAACTACCATGTTTTCAGCTGCCGCTTTTGTAAATGTCATTACCAAAAGGCGATCAACTGTTACTTCCCCGTTTAAGATCTTTGTAATAATTCTTTCAACAAGGATAGTAGTCTTTCCGGAACCTGCTGCTGCCGAAACGAGTATGTTATTTATAGGTGCTTCTATCGCTTCTATTTGTTGTGGTGAGAATCCCATGGTTTTTCACTCCATTTCTTTAAAAGATCCAAATAATATCTGTTGCTTTTGCCTCTGCCACTCTTATATTCATCTCTGTCAGGGTCTTCAAGTTTGCAATCTTCACTTGTCTTTAACGATTTGCAATCATTGCCGCAATAACCTGAGAAAGGACAGTAACTACAACTGCTGTATTGACCTTGATCTGCTTGAGGATTAACTAAGGCTTCTGCCCTTCCCTTAGAAACCTGCTCACATGTATTTCGGATCATATTCTTGATATAGCCTATTGCTTCCTCTGTTTCTTCAGGAGAGAAAGAAGAATTCTTATACGAATAGTCTGTGCCGTCCGTATTATCTATCTTATTAGGTCTCAAGCCTATCTCAAAGTATCCGACATTATCGATCTTGTCTCCTTGTTCTGCCATAGCGAGAGCATATGCAAACAATTGAAACTGCAAGCCCGTAGCAAGTTTTTTCTTGTCGACATATTTTTTTCCGGTCTTGTAATCAACAATGCGGAGCATACCGGTATCAGGATTACGATCAACTCTGTCTATGTATCCCGTAAAGGTAAAGTCAATGCCGTTTTCCGTTTTAAAGGTAAGCTTATTCGGCAGTTCCTTGAGATCCTGTTCAAAAGCAAACGGAATATAATTCTCTTCTATGCAGTAATCCAATAATTTAGGAAGAGCTCTGGAAAAGATCCTTCTAACCTTAGATCCCAAATCTACAGAATATAAAGTTGTATTCTTATCAGGCATTTTGGACTCACTCAAAGCCTTATCAAAATACTTAAATGAAAGTTCCTTGACATAGTCAGGGTCATCTATTTTTTCTCTATATTCCTTCAAAACATCAGTTGTGGAAGAATCCCCTATCATATCTTTAATGACATTTTCGAACATGGCATGAGCAATCGTTCCTACTTCATTAAGAAGGACTCTAGTACCGTCTTCTCTCTTATCTATTTGAAGGATCTTTTCCATAACGTATTCGAACGGACAATAATTGAATGTCTCAAAACTGGAAACACTTCCCCAACTTCCGTTCTTCAACAACTCCTTCATGTATTCTTCATCTATATTGCAAGCAGATACATCATGTCTCTTTTTCGTTGCAAGACCATAGACCGGAGTTTCAAAGGCCACATGTTTTTCTACGTTAGTTTCATAGAAAGACTTAATTGTAGAAAAAGTCTCACTGTCATAATCAAGATCGTTACCAAGCATAATAACCAACTTTTCAGTGGCTGCACTTAGAACAAGAGATGACTTGATAAAATCTTCCCTGCTTCTGGTCTGAAGCCTGTCCGGAAGTTCAGCTTCCATCTCTGAATTAAGTCTGATAAGTTCGTTATTACTCATGATTCCTTCCGAAACACCTGAATAAGGGAAGTTCGTAGAATCACAACCTATCATGAACAAGACTTTGCACGGAGTAAAACATGCACTGTCAAAATCAACTAACTCAATGGAATCCAAAGTCAAAGGAATCGTTGCTATGACTTTATTTCTCATATCTACTTTAAGCAAAAATGCAAAGAGTTCATGAGAAACTGCTACATCGTTAAGATCGCTCGTAAATGAAGTAAGAAGTGTCATAACTTCCTTAAAACTTCTAACCAGGATAGAGGCAGATGCAGTGTCCTTGTTATCGATAAATTCATCTCTCAATGCTTCAATATTATAGCGAAGGCTATCGAGATAATTCAAAAGATCTGCAGCCTTTGTAGATATTAATTCATCGTTATAAACCTTGTCACAGATGCTCTTAAGAGGTATGAGAATTTTCTCAACTACGGAAGTCCACAAGTATTCTCCTCCATGTACCTTAAGTTCTCCGTTAATGTACATCTTGAAAGGATCTCTCTTAAGTTCCGGAGCAGTAATAAACCTGGACTTTTCAAACAATCTGTCACCATTGGTTATGTTTTCTCGAACGCAATAGTTCTCAAAATAATCAACCATCTCAAATCTGATCGGAAGAAGACCGGTTCTAAGGATCCTGATGACAAAATCAAGATTGTAGTTATAGGTCGGAAGTTGAAGGAACACTTCAACAAACCTCATTACCGGAGTACTGTCAAGGATCATTCGCTTATCAATAAAAGCATCCAATCCGAACAGTCTCATGATTCCCTTGAAACGCTCTGTGGTCTCATCATTAGGAGAGAATACTCTGATATCCTTATAACGATATCCTTCTTCCCTGGTAAGTCTGATTATCTCGTTACATACAAAAGACAACGTATTGTCAGGATCACTTAAACGGAAGAATTCGACAGTACCGTCAGCTGCCGAAAGTTTGATCTCTTTATCAAATGCGATTGCATCAGTGATCTTATCTATATCCCTATCCAGGCGGGTGCCTTCGGAATAAACGCTCTCGATAATAAACTCCACTCCGTCCTTACGAAGTGATGAAATAAGAGCATCTCCGAAATAATAAACGTCGCTGTCTGAAGCAGAATCGGAATAAAGCACATAGATATCTATGGAACAACCGAGTCTGTCCAAAGCCTTAACAAAGCCAAGTTCCTGTGGAGTAAATGTTCTCGAAGATCCGAATCCGTATATGACTATCCTATAGTCCTTGAGCTGTCTGATGTATGAATAAAGCCTTTTTCTCGGTATCTCACCATTGGAAAGAGCTCCGTCTATAAAATCGGTAGCACGAGTGATGTCACTCGAAAGAAGAGAAAAACCATAAGCATCGTTAATCTCATGGATGTACTCAACGAGTGTCTTAAGATCGGAAACCTTATCATAGAAAATATCATCAAGTGAATCCGCATGATTAATGACCTCATCAAGATCATCGGTGGTTATGCCGAATCTGGTGAAATCTCCTAAAAGCTCGATCAATCTGTCTATATATTCGAAACGGTTGACGTATTTGCTGAAATTCTTAAACTCACTGCCGTGCTTAACAAAAATATGATATATGACATTGCGAAGGACAATGTCATCAAAGCCGGTGATGGTATCATCTCCGGAATTGGATACGATCCTTTGTGCAAGCTTAAGGAAGCTCAGAACGTCATACTTGATAACACCTGCAGTTACAATATCCTCGCCTACTTTGATATTACTCTTGCCATTCTTGGACAAAGCCTCAAATATCAGTCTCTCAACAGAGGCCTTGGAGGTCTCAGGAACGATAAAGAGAGTCTTGGTATTGTCAGATATTTTATCTTTTACTATAGATACGATCGGACACTTAAGAGAGTCCAAACACTTAACAGAAATCATAATGTGTCACCTCGCCAACGGATCGATTCACTATGCTTTCAGTATACTATAAAGACCCGGCCAAAAATCGTACATTTGACCGGGTCCTTTAAATATCTTGTTAAGATTCTGTTATGTGAGCTTGTCGAGATTACAACCGTTCATCTCACGCATATTAGTGTCATTTCTCTCCAAAGCACTCTCGATAGCTTCCTGCTCCTTAGGTCTCTTGATCTTAAGAGTTGTTGTCTTGATCATGTCTTTTTCAGAGAAGACGTAGTTTCTTACGATCTTATAGGAAGGCATCTGGTGGTTGGCATCACGAAGCTTGTCGTTAAGATACATCGTTATCTCACTGTCACTCGCTTCACCCTTGGTTCCGACTGCCTTGGCGATCGCTTTTCTGTCGATATAGAACTTGGCGCAAATATCGATGGCCTCACGCTCGTTCCTGTTACCCCATACGAATGCCTCGATGACACCAGGAATATCCAGAAGCAGGCTCTCGATCTCTTCAGGGAAAGCCTTCTTACCGTTGGTAAGAACGATCATGGACTTAACTCGTCCGGTTACGTGGATGCAGCCCTTCTTGTCGATGAAGCCCATGTCACCTGTGTGGAACCAGCCGTCTGCGTCGATGACTTCCTTGGTGGCTTCCTCGTTCTGGTAATAGCCCTTCATGACACAGTCGGACTTGGTAAGGATCTCGCCGATCTTGTTAGGAGCGTCAACTCCTTCAATGGCTGCCTTGATGCCTACCATAGGGCGGCCTACACTGCCGTATACGTTACAGGCAAGAGTAGTAGTCGCGATAACAGGAGAGGTCTCTGTAAGACCGTAACCCATCATGAAATCGATACCGATGTTATTGAAGAATTCAACATATTTCTTGTCGATGCCCGCACCACCGATAACAACCATACGGAGGTTACCGCCGAGTTTTTTGAGGATATCGGCAAATACGACACGGCGAAGGTCGAGACCGAAGTGTCTCAGGAACCTTGTAACCGGGATCATTATGCTTATGAGCTTTTTCTTGCCGGACTGCTCGATACCTTCGTTGATCTTCTCGTAAATGTTTTCGAAAAGCAAAGGTACGGAGATACAGAAGTCAACGTGCCATTCGGAAACATTCTTGACGATGTATCGAAGCCCGTCCGAAAAACATGCGCAGCTTCCTCTGGAGATAAGGAAGAAGTCACAGGTGTTCTCGAATGTATGGTGCAAAGGAAGGATGGAGAAATATCTCTCGCCCCTGCCCGCATAAAGAGTCTGAGAAATAGAATATACGTTGGAACAGATATTCTTGTTCGTGAGCATGACACCTTTACTCGCGGATGTCGTACCGGATGTGAACAGGATGATCTTCGTCTCTTCAGGATCGATCTTGTTGGTTGCAAACTTGTCATCGCCCTCTTCGATGAGCTTTGTGCCCTGTCTTACGAGATCATAAAGATCTACAAAACGCTCGTCATCAGGCCACTTGAGCTTCTCGCTGATGCCTTCGACGTACATGCAGACAAATTTCTCGATACAAAGCTTATACTCGCCCTTGTCCATCTTCTCAGCGATGGAGAGCATCATCTCATGATGCTTCTGCTGGTAGAAAAGCACCTTGGCCTCGCTTCTTTCCAAAAGCTGGACCAGCTCGCCTTCCGGAAGAGCCCTGTCGAGAGGGATTCCGATACTGCCACTTCCGAGTATTGCTGAATAAGAAACAAACCACTCGTAGCAGTTCTCACCTACTACGCCGAGCTTGTCTCCAAAATATTTCGAATTGATGATGTATGTGCCGAGCGCCTTTACATCTTTACCAAATTGGGAAAACGTCCTGTGTTCCTCAGGCAAAGTAGGCTTCCTTCTGAATATAGCAACATCCAGTTCAGCATGTTTTTCAGCTGCATCCAGAATAAGATCGCGGATGGTCTCATATCGCTCCGCCTCATAAAGCGCTGTTCCCTTAACTTCGCGCATACTTCCTCCAAGTGCTTTTTTACTCTTGAAATATTAGCATTTTAAGTTAGATTAGTCCATAATGCAAAGCCACATAGCGTTCATTTATATTTGCCTCATTTTCCTTTACAAAAAAAATGTTGCAAATATTCGTTTTTTTATTATTATAAGAATGAATTTGAAAAAAACGGAGATATCTATGTCTGATACAGCACACTTAGACAAACAATACCCTACAAAGCGTACTTTTGACGCTAAGGTTGCTAAGTTCTTCTTTCTGCTCTACACATCGACGGTTATCAACCTCAAGTGCATCAACAGAGAGAACTTTCCTGACAATTATCCATATGTGATCGCCTCCAACCACCAGTCTTATGCTGACGGTGTTTGGATCGCCAAATACCTGCCGAAGGGCCACTTCAAGAAGATGTGCTGCCTCGCAGGCGCTGACCTCGAGACAAGCCACGGCAAGATCGGAAGACTTATCATGAAGGTCGGACGCGGTATCGCCGTTGACAGATACGGTAATCCTGTAAGAGGACTTATCAAGGCTAAAAAGGAAGTCGAAAAGGGCGATATCTGCCTTGTATTCCCTGAAGGAACAAGATCTTCCACAGGTGAGATCGGTGAACTTAAGGACGGCGCTTCCTATATCGCCATCAAGGCTAACGTTCCGCTTGTACCTGTATTCGTATCAGGCGCTTATCAGATATGGAACAGACATATGCCTAAGATGAAGACCTTCAAGGGCTTCATGAAGAGAAAAAAGATGAGGATCATAATCGGAGAGCCGATGTACGGCAAGGATTTTGATAATGATGCTCACAAGATGACGGCAGCTCTTGATGAATGGATGAGAAAGATGCATGCCCTCTACTTTGACCCTGAGAATTGCGAAAGGTGATCTTTGAAAGATCACCTTTTTTCTTGCTTTGGAAAATATGCGAGATTTAAAGCTTCCGGGAAAACTTCGAATCTGATCCTGTGACCGTATATCAGTTCACCGTCGCAGTTACCCGATAACTGGAATGAATTATCCTTACATGTAATGATGCCGCTAGTAGCCTTAAACATCCTTACCGATTCGTCCTGGGTATGTTTTCCGTCAAGACCGGCCATAACGAACAATTTACCGTTATGAAGCCTTCCCCTGTTCTCTGTTACACAGATATCAAGGACTCCGTCATCTATCTTCGCATTCGGAGCTATACAGCAACCGTTATTGTATTTACCGTTACAGATGGACAATGACAGGAATTCTTCATCCTCACAGATCTCGTTTGTCTCACTGTCGATAAGTTCCAGACTATAATCCATCTTATATGACTTCATCTTCTGGAAACCGCGAAGGGCACCCTGGATATTGGCCATTTGCCTATCAGCCTTCTTGTTCTTATCCATGAATTCCTTGGCGTAGTACAAAGCTGTGGTCTCAAATCCGAATGATGCTATATTGATGAAATACCTTGACCATACCGGAAGATGATTACCAAGAACGTCGTAACTGTCGATCCTTACAAGATCTATCGGAACGACATTAAGATCCTGAAGCATCAAGACACCCTTCTCAGGATGTGCAAGAAGATAATCAGGAGTTACTGTCTGTGCAAAATGATTTACGGAACCCATCGGGATGATGGCAAGCGGTGTTGATCTATAAGCAAGGCCGTTAACTACTTCGTGGATGACGTTATCGCCTCCGCAGACAACGATGGTAACATTATCATCAGACTGTTCGCTCGCCTCTACCGCATAATCCGTTGACTGACTTGCATTCTGGATATAGCGAAGCTCAATGTGATTTCGCATATCTTCGTTCAAAGAAGCAATGGTATCTTCGAGCTTGCGAAGTTCTTTTGAATTGATCTCATTGCTGATTATGAACAAATAACGCATCGCATTGTCCCTTCGTGTTATTGTTTAGTACGAGATTACTTCTCTGTCTGAGTCGACAACTTGAAGACCAGATCAACCACATCTCCTACAGTCTTAACGGCATCCAGATCCTCATCCGGCATTCTTATACTGTAGACTTCTTCCAGATCAACGACCAATTCGTAGAGCTGTAAAGAATCAAGATCAAGTTCTTCAAATATCATCGTGTCGGGTCTGATATCTGTTGGTGATATTTCGAGCATATCCGTAATTATCTTTATAAGATCATCCAAGATGAGGTCTTTCATCTTAGGTTCATCCAAAGATACATCATCGTTCATACGTTCTCGAGGATCGCCATTGTCACCCATTTTTATTCTCTCCTTCGGCCTTCTTCGGCCACTTTCTTAGCTGTTTTCCTTATCGAATCCGAACCGCTGTAACGCTTGAGCTGGGATGCGATATAGTCATCTATCTCCGATACCATCTTAATGAGCTTTTCCTGATCTTCCGGAGAATACGGCTCGAGTATTCTCTTGGCAAGTACCGTGTGGAACTTCGTATGGATCCTGCAGGCGAGCTTACCGTTCTTGGTAAGGCTGATCCTGACGATCCTTCGGTCTGCTTCATCTCTTTTTCTTACAACGTAACCCTTCTTAACAAGACGATCGATCGCAACCGTAAGAGTTCCCGTCGTAATTCCGAGATCAGTAGCTGTCTCAGTCATGGTCCTTGCTTCATAAGGTCCTATCGCATCAAGAGTATGCATCTCCGCATTGGAAAGATCGGAGAAGTAACCCTTGGACAGAGCCTGCTCTTCGGTAAGAAGTACATTCTCATAAATCCTTACGAGAAGCTCGCTCAGTTGTGCTTCTTCTGCTCGCATGATACTTCCTCCATTAATCAAAAATAAGCAACAAATATTATACCCTATTTATGTTTGTAATTCAAAGCAATTCCTTGATGTCCAGAAGCTTAGGGTATTCGCCTCCGAACAGTGAAAGCCTCGTAACCTCGGCATTTAAAGCGGCTTCTTCGTCATATCCTTCGTACTTGCAAAGGGCCGACATCAGAACGTCAGGTCTTAGGTTCTTTACAGAACCTGCGCAGACATAAAGCTCGCAGACATCCTTATCCTCAGGCATCTTCTGTGCCTTGGACAAAAGAAGCGGCCTGATGTCAGTCTCGACTATCTTTCCTTTGGACTTCTTCTCGACCTTGATCTCATCTTTTTCGAAAAGGCGCAGCATCGGCTCCTGGACTCCCGGTGCCTTGATCCTGTACATGGCCGTTGTTACAACGCTCATAAGGGAATTCTTCGGCTCGTCGATATTGATCCCGCCGTAGAGCTTAACGCCTTTCGGAAGGTTCTTGTTGACCTTCTCCATAAATTCTTCGGCATCAACGACACGGCTCAGTGAGATATCAACGTAATCACCCAGAGTGTCGATACCTACTCCCAAAGGAAGCGCGAATACCATCATCGGCCTCGGGTTATAACCCTGGGTATAAAGAATCGGCATCTCAGCCCTTCTTATCGCGCGGTCGAAAGTGTGCATCAGATCGAGATGTCCCACAAATGAAGCATCTCCCACTCTCTCGAAAAGGCACCTTACAACGTA
This sequence comes from uncultured Clostridia bacterium, assembly GCA_947303255.1. Taxonomy (GTDB): domain Bacteria; phylum Bacillota; class Clostridia; order Saccharofermentanales; family Saccharofermentanaceae; genus Saccharofermentans. The sequence continues at coordinate 30,960 of CAMYXL010000035.1, forward strand.
CTCGGTCTGGTGCTGCTGTCTTGTCATCTCAAGGCTTCTCTCATTTTGGAGCATAGCATTCACCTACCTTAAAACACTGGGCACCACAAGCGGAACACTTTGTCCTGCACGGAGGAGTGATCTCTTCCCTGTATGCCTTTTCTCTTTCTTTCTTGAAAAAACTCATATTTACGCCGACATCGATGTGCTCCCAAGGAAGATGCTCATCATCAACGTCAAAGCCTTTGGCGTACATCTCCCAGGTAAGACCATGCTCGGTCAAAGTTTCCATCCAGGTATCATACTTAAAATGATCATCCCAGGCATCGTAGAAACAACCCTTGCGGTAACCTGCTTCAATAACATCACAGAGCCTTCTGTCACCTCTCGCAAGAACCGACTCCCAAAGTGATGTCTCAACATCGTGCCAGATGTACTTGATGTTCTTGGACTTAAGAAGCGATCTCAGATGCGACTGCTTCTGGAGGAATTCTTCCTTCGTATTCTGCTTCTCCCACTGGAAAGGCGTAAACGGCTTCGGGATATACATTGAAGTCGATACAGTGATCTCAGGTCTTCTCGCCTTTATCCCCTGCTCCCTGCATACATCAAAGTAGAGCTTCTCGATCTTACGTGCAAGATCTGCGATACCTTCAACATCTTCCATCGTCTCTGTAGGAAGACCGAGCATGAAGTAGAGCTTAACCGTGCTCCAGCCGCCCGCGAAAGCAAGGCTTAAGGATTTCATGATATCTTCTTCGCAGATACCTTTATTTATAACGTCACGAAGTCTCTGCGTTCCCGCTTCAGGCGCGAACGTAAGACCGGACTTTCTTGTCTGGGATACTTTCTCCATGAGATCCAAAGCGAAGTTATCGATACGAAGTGAAGGAAGCGACAGACTTGTGTGACGTCCTTCGAACGCATCAAGAAGTCCGTCCGTAAGTTCCTTAAGACCCGTGTAGTCACTTGATGACAGCGACAGGATT